>CALWOL010000044.1 GCA_944383135.1 uncultured Flavonifractor sp. | reverse complement strand
ACCGTCACGATCTGCCGCTCCGCCCACGCCCTCCAGGGGGCTTTCACCCTGGGCAGGGTTTTGGACTGGGCGCAGATCCAGGCGTGGTTGATGTCGTACCGCACCGCTCCCCGGCGGAAGTGGAGGTTGATCCCTGCCCAGTCGGACAGCTCCGCATAGTCAAGCCCCACCACGCAGCTCCAGCCCCGTAAATCCGGAAGCTCCCGGTTGGTGGCCTTCACCTTTTCATAGTCGGTGACAGAGATCTCCTGAAACCCGGCCCGCAGGCCCATGCGCTTGGTGAGAAAATCCCCGTTCTGCTCCGGGTGCTCCAGCCACTCTCGGTATTCGTCCTCGATCTCCTGCCGGAGATGTGGGAGGAATGCCAGGGAGGGATTGGCCATGTACCAGTTTTCCGGGTCGTGGACCTGGTCTCTGCTTTTCAGGCAGCAGATAAAGGGCAGAAAACCGTTGTCTGCCTCCCCCTCGAACAAGATCCTCCGGCCCCGGGCCAGATAGTCGTCCAGAGGCCCGTCGTTTACCTCTCCATTGGAGGTGAAGATCCCCACCCGGGGCTGGGCCATCTTCCCCTGGCCGGTAATAAACACCTTGATGTTGTCGTAATTCTCAAAGGCGTGGACCTCGTTGAAGACCACCTTCCCGGAGCGCATGCCGTCCCGGCCCTTGGGGTTGTTGGTGCGGCCCTTCATGATCCCCTTGTTTTTCCGGCCCTGGATCAGCTCCTTGGTGTGGTAGTAGTGCCGCCGGAGCTTGGCCTCCCACCTGGGCGTCTCCAGCACCTCCGCCAGGTCTTTTACTGGCGTGACCGCCTGGTCCTCGTTGTTGGCGCAGATGTCCACGTTGTAGTGACCCACCGGGTTATAGGGGGAGATGGAGCAGGCGGAGTCAAAGGCAATAAACCCGTCCTTCCCAGCTCCCCGGCCCACCATACACAGCAGAGTCTTCCACCGTGGCGTACCGTCCGCCTTATAGGTGCAGTCCCAAAGGGTGAGGAGAAATTCCTCCCAGGAAAACAGCCGGTCAAAGGGAAAATACTTCACCAGCCCCAGATAGTGTCCCAGCTGCTCCCTGTCCACATGGATGTCCTCCTGGGCAAACACCCGCCGGATATAGGCGGCTAGGGCGTGCTGCTCTTCACAGGCCCTGGGCCGGTCGGCCTCTACGCTCTCCAGATACCCCAGCACCTGCGCCGGGATCTCACAGCTCATCGTCGTCCGCTCCCAGCCTCCTGGCCGGATGGTCCGCCGGCTTCAATCCAAGGGCGGTGTAGATGGCAAGCATCTGTTTGGAAACCTGAGCGGCCAGAGACACGCTCCGGTTCTCCACCAGCATCCCCCGCTTTTCGTCCATGACGGTTACGCCGCGCTCCTCGATGTCCTCCCGGAGCGCACGCAGCTGACGCCAAAGGGCCATGTACTCCTCGACCTTGTCCCGGTAGACCTCCTCCACCAGGCCCCGCGCCTCCAGGCTATCCAGCAGGGATTTTCGCAAGGTCTTATATGCTTTTGTCTGCTCGATCGCCACTCAAAAACCTCCTTCTCCAGGGCAGACGGCGCCGGCGCGCGCATGCGCCCGTGGTCTCCCAGAAATGTCTTGGACCCACCCGATTAAGGCCCAGCGGAGTCAGGGTCGTTTTTTCGAGGGGGGAGTCAGTCCCAGCGCTCAGAGGTCAACGGCGGCCGACACCGCGTGAACTGCCTCTGGCTCTCTGGATGCTGCTCCTCGTGGCATCGCTTACACACGCTGACTAGCTGCCGCTCCCCGGTGTCTGGGTCCCACACACTGAGCGCCAAGTCCGGCCGGTCTTTCAGGTGCTTCACATGGTGGACGATCTTCGCCGCCCTGTGCCGCCCCTTTGCTCTGCACAGCTGACACTCCCAATGGTCCAGCCGAAGCACCTCCAGCCGAAGTGCCAGCCACTCCGGCCAAGTGTAAAACAGAGCCTCCCGGCTCGCCTGGATCAGCCCCCTCAGCTGGGCCAACCTCGCCGCAGACATCACCCTGACATTCCACTCCCTCTCCGGGCCTGGGCCTCTCTGCCCCCTGGGCTATCACCTCCAGGATATAGGCAAAAGAAAAGAGCCCAAACCAGCAGCCCGCGTATACGGATCTGCGGCTCAGGCTCATTGGCTCAGGCTCAAATCAATATCCAGATACCGCTCCTGCTTGCAGTGCCGGCAGTAGACAAAGGCCTTCACCTTTCCGTTCGGCGGCAGCCGCAGGAGCTTCATCATGTTGCATCGAGGACAGATAACCCATCCGTCCTTTGTGACCAGTTTACCCGATTCAATTTTCTTTTGCAATAGGTCCCCCTCCTTTTCTACACACCCTGACGAATTATTAAGACTGGTTTCAAGGTCAAAAATTATTAAGGAGTATTTCGTTTTCGCTCCCTGAGCCGATTATAGCTATAGGCTATATGTTCCCGCTCTGGGAAGAGCAGATACCGCGCCCCGATACAGTCGGCATACCCATAAGGGTTTTTCTCGCTGAATGGCTCGTAGTCCACCGCGCCGTAGGGTGGCGTCAGGGTCACGCTGTCACTTGGAATTTCGATGTACTCCACCTGGGGCTTCTGCAAGTTCCGGGAACAGCGCCAGGTCCGCTCTCCCGGTTTGGGTCGGCCGAACTCCCGGGCCTCTTTCGTCATGTACTTGGCCAACTCCCGGTAATAGTGGACGTCCAGCGGCTCCGCCCGGATGTACCCGCCTCCCTGCCATAGACTGCGAATCTCCTCCAGGTCGTCGATCCCTGTGGTATTGATGACCACATGGTGGTGGAGGCGGCGGTCCTCCAGGGAGCCGTCCCCCTCCAGCCAGTCATTTTCCCGTTTTTCGTGGAACCCCTCAGTTACATAGATGTACTTCAGTTCCGCTCCCCTCAGCTTCCGGGCGGCCCGGAGCTTCCGGATAAACTTCTGAAAAAATCGGTTGGCTGCGGATTTGCTCTCCGGCAGATGCTCATTGTCATAGGTCTGGGTGAGTACCAGAGCATGCTTCCCGAAGTTCCCCGCCAGCATCAGCTCCAACTCCCGCCAGGAGCACTTGTCATTGTAAAACTGCTGGGCCGGCGAGGTGGCGCAGCTCCGGGCCGCCCGTCCCCTTCTGCCGGGTGGGCGATCCGGAACGGTCCCGATAACCTCAATGTGAAGCAGCCCGGCGGTGATATGTTTGATTGCTTTAGCCATCGCCGCCCTCCTGCTGTTCCGCCCGGTCCAGAGCTCGGCCAATGGCCCGCCACTCCCGGCAGGTGAGCAGCCGCGCATCAGCTAGGACACCTCGGAGCAGCTCCTCCGTGACCTTCCCCCGGGCCAGACGCTTCAAACAGCCAAGGCCGTGCTCCGCCCGATAGGCCCGCAACCGAGCCAGGATCATCTTCTTTTCCGCCAAATCTGTCAAGTCACAGTCTCGAACCGTTTCTGGTACCACGCTCTCGCCTCCCGCATATTGATCTTGATCCCATCCGTTCCCATGGTGAGCAGCTCCTCCAGGGCCAGCTCACTGACTCCGGCCTGTCCCTGGTCGGCCGCACCGACGTCGTCCACCAGATCCTCCATCTGCTTGAGCTTAGCCAACGCCCCGTACACCCTGGGCGGCAGGACTACCAGCTGCTCCCAGCTCAGGCCCTTCAGGCCCCAGCTCCCATCCTTGCTTTTGTAGGTCAATCGGCTCATTGACTGTCTTCCTCCAAAATATTGGTCTTGGGCGTATAGATCCGGTCCCGGGCCCGGCGCTCCTGTTTGCGCACCTCGCCCAGCAGGCGCTCCAGCTCCTTGACCACCGGGCGGTGGTCCTCCAGCCACGCCACAACAGGGGCCGCCTGATCCGTCTGGTCCTTGGCCTCCCTCCGGTACTGCCGCACTTCCCGCAGCTTAAAGGCCAGGTCACATGCCACATTACAATCCAGATCCACCAGCTCCAGCCGGTGTAGGATGTCCTGGGTGGCGTCGTTGGCCTCCTGCTCGGCCTGCTCCGCCATATGCAGCAGCTGCTCCGTCTCCCGGAGGTAGTCCAAAAAATCTTCCAGGCCTTGACTAATCACTGGATTTCTCTCCTTTCCCATGTTTGTCCAAAA
>CALWOL010000043.1 GCA_944383135.1 uncultured Flavonifractor sp. | reverse complement strand
GCTCGGGCAGGCCGTTGTAAGTGGCCCGCTTGCCGGTGGCGATGACGGTGTCCCCCAGGGCCACGTCGGAGGGGGAGGAGGAGAGATAGGCGCAGATGCCGCCGGTCTCGTCCTGGAGGTAGAGGTTTTTGCCGTCGATGAGGGTGACCACGCCCTTGACGGTGAGGCCCTCGGTGCCGTCCTCGGCGGCCAGAGCCTGGGCGATGGAGATGGTGTCCGGCTCGGGCTCCGGTTCCGGCTCAGGCTCAGGCTCAGGCTCGGTGGAGCCGGTGCCCTCCACATACTGGTAGAGGGTAAAATCGCAGGGGTAGCCGGCGTTGATGGTGGTGTTTTTGTAGGCCCGGAACTTGTTTTCCGCATTTTTGTTGCTGGCCAGGGTCACGGTGTCCTCCCCGGTGCCCAGGAAGCGGAAGGTGCCGTCGGCAAAGGTGACGGCCCAGGTGTAGGCCCCTTCCTGGATGCCGTTGCTGTTGCCGCCCTTGGGGGCGACCTGGACGCCGTTGGCGTCGGTGAGGGTGACGCCGTCGGCGGTGACCGCCACATCCCATACCAGGCTGGCGTCCGGGTCAATCAGGCTGCCGCCCTCGTCGGTGACCTGGAGGGTGGTCAGCCAGCTGCCGTCCAAAGCGCCTGCGGCATAGCCGGAGGAAACCGCCATGACGTATTTGCCGTCGGTCAGCTCCTCCTCAGCGGTAATTTTGGTAAAGGTTCCCGTCTCCCCAACGGCAAAAACCGCCCCGGGCAGCAGGGAAAGGAGCATGGCCAAACAGAGCAGGGCGGAGAGAAGCGATTTTCGAAGCTGTCTCATATTGGAATCATCCATCCTTCCTCACGTCAAAGATATCAAATATCTGGCTGTTCTTACAGCTGCACGGGCCGTCAGCCTCCTTTCCTCTGGATAGAACCGGATGCTCTTATTCTAACAGAAACTACTTCGAACCACAATATTTTCTTGGTAAGTTCACTGACAAAAAGGTGTAGAACCTGTAAAGGGATTGTGTGGATTTTACAAAGCCCGGGACAAAAAAGGACGCCGCAGAAGTTCCGCGGCGTCCACAGTTTGCCGAAAAAGCCTCGCAGAGTTTCGTCGTCCGCAGACGACGGAATAAAATTAAAATCTGTCATTTCCGGGGACATGCGCCTCGGAAATGACACTTCTCATGGCGGGTGGGGTGACTATTTCGCAAGAAATCGAGCCCCATCCGCCATGCAGCCTTTTGTCGAAAAAGGCCTTTGGCCTTTTTCGACAGTCTTGGACGCCGCGGAACTTCCGCGGCGTCCAAGGAAAAAATCAGCGGTCCCACTTTTCGATGAGGGCGCGCAGCTGGTCGGCAAACTTGCCCAAATCCTTGTTGGTACCGCCCTTGTTGTGGGCAATGACCTCCATGAGCCTGCGGCCCACCTCCTCCAGCCGCTGATAGGCGGGAGAGCCGCCGGCGGAGGAGACGGGTTTCTTCTCCGGGGGCAGGCCGGGGGCCAGCATCTGGTTGGTAAGTAAATCGTAAACCTCCTCATAATTGGGGGCGTGGGCGTCCAGCCCCCGCTGGCGCAGGGTTTCGGCGTACAGATCCGCCACCTCCGCCTCCCCATGGACCACAAAGACCTGCTTGGGCCGGGGGGTAAAGGCCTCAATCCACCGCAGCAGCCCGTCCCGGTCGGCGTGGGAGGAGAGACCGTGGAAGTTGACAATCCGGGCCCGGACGGCAATTTCCTCCCCAAAGAGCTTGACGGTGCTCACGCCGTTGAGCAGGCGGCGGCCCAGGCTGCCCTCCGCCTGATAGCCCACAAACACCACGGCGCACTCCGGCCGCCAAAGGTTGTGCTTCAGGTGGTGGCGCACCCGGCCGGCGTCGCACATGCCGGAGGCGGAAATGATGACCCGGGGGGTCTTGTCCTCATTGAGGGCCCGGGACTCCGCGCTGGACTCGGTGATGGTGAGGCCGGGGAACTGGAACAGGGCGCCTCCCTTCAGGGCGGCAATGGCCTCCTCGTCCAGATAGCCGTGAAGGTCTCCGGAGAAGATGCGGGTGGCCTCCCCCGCCAGGGGAGAGTCCACCACCACCTGGAAATTGGGCATGCTCTTCACCAGACCCTGCTCCTTGATTTCCCGGATGAAGTACAAAAGCTCCTGAGTGCGGCCCACGGCGAAGGAGGGAATGATGACGTTGCCGCCCTGGCCCAGGGTCTCGTCCAGAATGGCGGCCAGGTCGGAGGTATAGTCCGGGTCCGCGTCCATATCATGGAGCCGGTCGCCGTAGGTGGATTCGGTGAGGACGTAGTCGGCGTCCTTGATGTACTGGGGGTCCCGGATGATGGGCTGGTCCCGGTTGCCGATGTCTCCGGAAAAGACCACCTTCCGCGTCTGCTCCCCCTCGGTGAGCCACATCTCCACGCTGGCCGAGCCCAGCAGGTGTCCCGCGTCCACGAAGCGGACCTTTACCCCGTCCTCGATTTGCAGGCGGGTGCCGTACTCACAGGTGACGATGCGCTTGATGGCGGCCTCGGCGTCGGCCACGGTGTACAGCGGTTCCACCGGTTCCGCCCCCGCCCGCTTGCCCTTCTGGTTCTGCCACTGGGCGTCGCTCTCCTGAATGTGGGCGGAGTCCCGGAGCATAATGCTCAGCAGCTGGCCGGTGAGGCGGGTGCAGTAGATGTTGCCGGCAAAGCCCTGCTTCACCAGCAGGGGAATGCGGCCGGAGTGGTCAATGTGGGCGTGGGTGACCACCACCGCGTCAATGTATCCGGCGTTGAAGGCCAGCTCCTGGTTGTCCCGCTCGTCCCTGCCCTGCTGCAAGCCGCAGTCAACCAGAATTTTCTTTCCGCCGCACTCCACGCAGTGGCAGCTGCCGGTGACAGCGTGGGCCGCGCCGAAAAAGGTCAG
>CALWOL010000042.1 GCA_944383135.1 uncultured Flavonifractor sp. | reverse complement strand
CCAACAGGATCTTCGCTTTCGCCGAATCCCACGCCGACCGGAGGCTCATGCGGATCACCGAGGACAATGTCATTGATGACGGGGAGCGCCCTGAATTTGACTCCATCATGGAAGATCTCCAGGAGATCGTGGAGGCCGCACTGGAGCTGAGATGCGCCCGGGAATCCACATAGGACAGCCCTGGAGGCGCATACAACAAAATGAGGGAGGTGGGGTACATATGCGGGACTTGAACATCGAGCCCGTGGAAGAGCTGGTGGTCACCACCAAGGTTATCCATGAAAAAATCGGACGGTATGAGGTGGACACCGTTATGACCCGCCGGAAGGGGCTGCATTGGCTGACCGAAATGTCGGGGGAGCGGGTACTGGTGGACGAGAGCGCCACCATGGATTCAGGGGAGAAACTGGGGACCACCCTCTGCTTCACCCCGCACCAGGACATCCAGGTCAGCGAGGAGGAGCGGGCAGCCAACCGGGAACTGATTAAAAAGGCGGCCATCAAGGCCATGATGGACCAGGGAATCTGGTAGGAGGACACCATGAAAAAGCAAAAAGAGAGGCCCCACTGTCTGCGGGCACAGACAGCAGGGCCAAACAATGGTTTCGTGCATGAAAACCATAGTTATATTAGCACAAATGACACGGATTTGCAAGAGGAGGGATCAAAATGTGGAGCGCCGAGCGGTGGCAACCTCTGGACCTGCGCCGAAGGGGCGAGCTGGGCCCCTATGATGGCGAGTTGATTGCCTTGCATTTGATCCCCAAGATGCAGGCCCGTAGTGAGCGGTATCTGGTGGGCCGTATGGAGGTTTGCCGAGGACGCACCTATTTTACCGGAATTGGGAGCGGTGGGACGTTGGCCCCGGCGGAGCTGCGCAAGCACTATGAACTGCGGTGGCTCCAGCTACAGGAGGATGGGGGTGCCAGCCCTTGACAGAATATCATTTCAATGCCGAGCTGGCCCAGCGGCACGGGGTGAATGGGGCTATTTTCCTCCACGCCATGGCCTTCTGGATCGCCAAGAACCAGGCCAATGGGCGGCACTTCCATGAGGGCCGCACCTGGACATACAACACCCTGGAGGCTCTGTCCAAATTGTTCCCGTTCTGGACCCGCCGGCAAGTGGAGCGGATCGTGGCAAAGCTCAAGGAGGAGGGGGTGCTGCTCACCGGGAACTTCAGCCGGGACAAGACGGACCGGACCGTGTGGTACGCCCTGGCGGACAGCATTCTGGAGGTGTATGGGCTTTTTGTACCGCCCAATTCACCGGAAGGTGATATGGACCCACCAGAGCCGGAAGAGCCGGAAGCGCCCATTTCACCATCTGGTGAAATGCATTTCACCGAATCGGGACAACCATTTCACCAGACGGGGAAATGTAATAAGGAAACAGATACTGACCAGTTAAATATACCCCCTATAGTCCCCCAAGGGGACAAGCCTGACCCAGCGGACCAGCAGGAATTGCTTTTTGAGCGGTTCTGGTCGGCCTACCCGCCACGTCAGGGCAAGCGGGGAGGGAAGAAGGCGGCCAGGAAAGCGTGGGACAAGCTCAAGCCGGACCTGGCTCTGTGCCGCAGAATGGCGGCGGCGCTGAACCGGGACAAGCAATCTCCCCAGTGGCAGGAGGAAAACGGGAAGTACATCCCCATGGCCTCCAGCTGGCTCAACGGCAGGGCCTGGGAGGACGAGTACATAGCCCCACCAGACCAGCCGCCGCCCAGAATGGCGTCCCGTGAGGAGGTCCCCACATGGTGAGTCTGGAGGCCAAAGACCGCCTCTCCAACCAGGAGGCCGTCCTGGGTGCGCTGCTCCTTGAGGACAAGCTGGTGGGCCCGGTGCTCAGCAAGGTGTCGGAGCGGGACTTTCTGGACGATACCTACCGGCAGATTTTTCTGGCCATCCGGGCCCAGTTTGTCAGCGGGAAGCCGGTGGACCCGGTGACCGTCCGGGACAGGCTGGGTGGAGGCGAGGACTGGGGCAGGCTGCTCCTCCAGATTATGGAGGATGTGCCAACGGCCGCGAACATCTGGGAGTATGTGCCCCGGATGCAGGAGCAGGCCAGGGTGGTGCAGGGCCGGGGAATTGCTCTGGAACTGGCTGGGGTCCGGGACATGGAGGAACTCCGCCGGGGACTGGACAAGCTCCAGGCCCTCACCGTGGAGCGGCAGGATGTGCGGCGGATGAACATGGAGCAGATGCTGCAATCCTTCTGGCAGCGGCACACCACACCACATCGGTACATGACCTGGGGCCTGTCCAAGCTGGACGAGCAGCTCTTTGCAGACCTGGGAGACATGGTGGTGCTGGGCGGTTACCCCTCTGCCGGCAAGACTGCCCTGGCGGTGTCCTTCGCCTACCACCAGAGCGAGGCCAAGCGGGTGGGGTTTTACTCCCTGGAGACCAGCCGCTACAAGCTGACAGACCGGCTGATATCCAGCCTGGCGGGCATTGAGATGGCAGCAATCAAGCGGGGCGCCCTCACGGAGGAGGATTGGGCCCAGGCGGCCAGCGCCGCGCCCAAGATCCTCAAGCGCCGGCTGGAGCTGATCGACGCCTCCGGCATGACGGCCAGCGACATCCGGGCAGACGCCCTGGCCAACCGGTACCAGATCGTCTATGTGGATTACCTCCAGATCGTGGAGCCGGAGACCCGGAAGGCAAACCGCACCGAGCAGGTGTCCGCTATCAGCCGGACATTTCAGCAGATGGCCCACGGAAACGGCATCCTGGTGGTAGCGCTGTCCCAGCTGACACGGTCGGAAAAGACCAGAGACGAGAGCAAGTACATCGAGCCCACCATGAGCGACCTGCGGGAATCCGGGCAGATCGAGCAGGATGCCGACGCCATTCTGCTGCTCTATCTGGAAGATCCGTCCAAACCCAACGAGAGCCGCCGGGTGCTCAAGCTGGCCAAGAACAAGGACGGAGAGCGGGGGCGGATGTACCTCACCTTTGACGGGGCCTATCAGCGCTTCCGGCAGTCCGTGGTAGATCAGGCGGCGCAGCCAGTGGCTCCCATGAAGCGGCCCAGGCAGTACAAGCAGATCAGTTTTGCGGACCGTTTCTGGGAGGGCATCTATGACGACGACCCCAATGACCCTTTCCGGGATCCCGGGAAAAATCAAACCGGCAGCGCCGACGGGCAGGCAAAACCGGAGTAAGCAAAAGGAGGATTTTTTGAGCATGAAAACCTTTTCCATCGTAAATCGAAAGGGCGGGGTGGGGAAGACGACCACCGCCGTCAACCTGGCCTATGTGCTGGCCACCAGCTGCGGGCTGCGGGTGCTGCTGGCGGACGCCGACGGGCAGGCCAACGCCACCCAGATTCTGCTGCCTCCCGGCGAGTACGCCGGGCTGGGTGCCCTGCTGCGGGGGTACGCCATGTGCTATGACGAGCTGGTTGTCCATACTGATGTGCCCGGCCTGGACGTGCTCCCGGCGGCGGAGGATTTGTGGGCGCTGGACCTGGAGGCCGCCGGGGGAGACCGGGGCCGGTCCTACCAGGCTTTGCGGGATATGCGGGAGGCCATGGAGGAGGACGATGCCTACGACGTGATGATTATCGACTGCCCGCCCAATCTGTCCGCCGCCTGCGTGTCCGCCATCCTGGCCAGCGACGCCGTCATCATCCCCGTGCTGTCCGACGCCTGTTCTGCCACCGGCGTGGGGGAGCTGGTGGAGCAGATTTCCAGCCTGCGCTCCCTTCGCCCGGAACTGCGGGTGGCCGGGGTGCTGGTCAACCAGTGGCACCGCGCCCCGGTGGTGGAGGACTCGGTGGCCTACCTCCGGGAGGAGGGGATGGTGCCGGTCTATGATACGGTCATCCGGCGCACCGACAAGGTGCCGGAGAGCTCCTGGGCCAGAATGGCCGTGCAGCAGTGGAGCCCCTTCTGCTCGGCGGCCCGGGACTATCGGGCCTGGGTGGCGGAGCTGACGGAGAAGGAGGGCATCAAGTATGGGAAAGCCTGACCTGGGGACGCTGATTGCACGGACCATGGCCCCGTCGGCGGAGGAGCGTGACATTGAGACCATTACCGGGGAGATTCTGGACGCCAAGCGGGCCGGGGGAGAGGCCATCCTCACCATCGGCCGGTGCCTCATCGAGGCCAAGGACATGCTGCGGCACGGTGAATGGCTTCCTTGGCTGAGTGAACGGGTAGAGCTGTCGGAAAGAACGGCTCAAAAGTTTATGAAATTGGCTCGGGAATGGTCAAATCCGAATACGTTGGCGGATTTGGGTG
>CALWOL010000041.1 GCA_944383135.1 uncultured Flavonifractor sp. | reverse complement strand
TTCCATAGGCAGAAAGTTTGCCATGCAAAAGAGCCCGCCGGCGGCGGGCTCTTTTCTCATCTCATCAGTCCTGGTCCCAGTTGTGCCAGACGTTCTGCACGTCGTCGTTCTCCTCCAGCAGGTCGATAAGCTTCTCCATGTTCTTGATGTCGTCCTCATTTTCCAGCTTGACGTAGTTCTGGGGGACCATCTCCACAGCGGCCTGGACAAAGGTATAGCCCTTTTCCTCCAAAGCGGCCAGGACCGTACCGAAGGAGTCGGGATCGGTGTATACCTCAAACACCTCGTCCTCCACCTGCATGTCGTCGGCGCCGCAGTCCAGGGCGTCCATCATCACGGTGTCCTCATCCAAGTCCTCTTTCTCAATGACAATGACACCCTTCCGGTCAAAGGACCAGGATACGCAGCCGGTAGCGCCCAGGCCCTTGCCGTACTTGTCCAGCAGATGGCGCACCTCGGGAGCGGTGCGGTTGCGGTTGTCGGTGAGGGCGTCCACGATCACAGCCACGCCGGAGGGGCCATAGCCCTCGTACACCACATTCTCATAGGCGTCGGCATTGCCGGAGCCCAGTGCCTTGTCAATGGTGCGCTTGATATTGTCGTTGGGCATGTTGGCCGCCTTGGCCTTGGCAATGACGGTGGCCAGGCGGGAGTTGTTGTTGGGGTCGCCGCTGCCGCCGGTTTTGACGGCCACAATCATCTCACGGGCGATTTTGGTAAAAATCTGGGAGCGCTTGGCGTCCGCCGCCCCTTTGGTCTTTTGGATATTATGCCACTTGGAATGTCCTGACATTGGTACTCGTTCCCTTCTCGTCAAAAATCAGCGCATCTAGTTTATCACCTTTTTGATTCCTTGGCAAGCCCTCACAGATAGGAAAAGGCCTCTTTGTGGCGCTGGGTGACCAGCACCTCCACCTTGGGAAAGCCGGAGGTCAGCCACTTGGCCAGCACCGGCACCACCACCTGCTCAGTGGGGTAATGTCCGGCGTCGATGAGGTTGACGCCCAGCGCCTTGGCGTCCAGGAATCCATTGTACTTCACGTCGGCGGTGACAAAGGTATCACAGCCCAGGGCCAGGGCGTCCTTCAGCATATCGGCACAGGCGCCGCCTCCCACCGCCACCCGGCGGACCGGGCGGCGGGCATCCACATAGCGCACTCCGTTGGCGCCCAGCGCCTCTTTCACAAACGCCGCGAAGGCGGGCGCATACATGGGTACACCGGCGGTATTGCCCACCCGGCCGATACCGTAGGGGCGGCCGGCGGCGTCCGTCCCGTCCTGCTTGAGCTGCTCAATCTGGATAAGGCCCAACTTCTGGGCCAGGGCGTCATTGACCCCGCCATGTACCGCGTCCAGGTTGGTATGGGCACAGACGGCGGCAATCTGGTGCTCCGCCAGAGCCAGCAGGGTGCGGCCGGTGGGGTCGCCGTCGGTGAGGGATTTGGCGGGGAAAAAGATCACCGGATGGTGGGAAACAATGAGCTGACAGTCCAGCTCGGCGGCCTCCGCCGCTACCTCCTCCGTGATGTCCAGGCTCACCAGCAGCCTGTGAACCTGCCTGTCCCCCCTGCCCACCAGAAAGCCTGCGTTGTCAAAGTCCATTTGCAGGGAAAACGGAGCAAGCCCGTCCAGATACTGATAGATTTCTCTCACTGTTGCCATGCTGACCACTCCTCTTTTAACCGCAGCAGGTCCGCCTGGACCCGCTCCATCTCCTGCAGCCGCCCGCTGTCAGAAGACCGGGCGGACTGGCGCAGTCCCTCCAAAGCCCGGCCGGTACGGGCCAGCAGCCGCTTCAAATAGAGGCCGCGCAGGGGGGCATCCTCCCCCGCCCGCTGCCGTCCGGCCCACAGCTCCCCCGGTGTCAGCGGCGCCATCTCACCGGCGCCCACCTGAAAGGTGACATAAAGGGTTTCCCCTTCCCGGCTCAGTACCTCCCGCTGGATGGTATAACCCTTCTCCCACAGCCAGCGGCGCAGCTCCGGCTGGGCGCTCATGGGCTGGAGGAGAAGCAGCTTATCCGCCTCCCTGGTCCAGGGCGCGGCGGAGAGAATGTCTGCAATGGTCTCCCCGCCCATACCGGCGATGACGATGACCTGGGCCTCGTCCGGCTCAACTCCAGTCAGGCCGTTGCACAGCCGGAAGCTCATCCGCTCCGCCAGGCCGTATTTTGCCGCCGTCAGCCGGGCCCGCTCCAGAGGCCCCTCCCGCAAGTCCGCGGCAATGGCCCGGTCAATCACCCCATGGAGAATGAGCCACGCCGGGAGATAGGCGTGGTCTGTTCCAATATCCGCCAGGCGTGCTCCGCCAGGCACCAAATCCGCCACCGACCGCAGCCGCGGGGAGAGCTCCAGCACCCGCATGGGTATCACCTCCTGATAAAAAAGGAGCGGACATACCGCTCCTTTTTTATGGCTTCCTTACTGGGCAGCGCCCACACTGGCGTTAATCTTGGCCAGCAGCTCGTCCACATCCACGCCGTGGACCATGCAGGCCTCCTCCACGGTCTCACCGCGGGAAGAGGGGCAGCCCAGGCAGTGCATGCCGATGGACAGGAAAATGGGCGCGGTCTCAGGGGCGATATCCAGAATGTCGCCGATGATGGTATCTTTGGTAATCTGAGCCATGGGGTAATACCTCCAAATTTCTAGGATATCGGTAGTATATCCTATTTTCTCCGGTTTGGCAAGAGATTGTTGCGAATTCTGCAAACAAAAAGGGCGCCCGGACGGGCGCCCTCTTGTGTGTGGCTTAGTGCTGCTCGCCGCGCATACGGGCGAAGCAGTCGCTGCAGTACACAGGACGGTCGGACTTGGGCTCGAAGGGAACTTTGGCCTCGCCGCCGCAGGCAGCGCAGGTGGCGGTGAAGTACTCGCGGGGGCCGCGGGAGGCAGCCTTGCGGGCGTCACGGCAAGCCTTGCAGCGCTGGGGCTCGTTCTGGAAGCCGCGCTCGGCATAGAACTCCTGCTCACCGGCGGTGAACACGAACTCCTGGCCACATTCCTTACATACCAGAGTCTTGTCTTCGTACA
>CALWOL010000040.1 GCA_944383135.1 uncultured Flavonifractor sp. | reverse complement strand
CGGGCGGCAAGTAACAGTCCTCACGCAGCTGGCAGACCGTATTACGCGTTGCACGCGTCCGCGAGGAACAAAGGGCTATGCCCGCATAGTGACAACCACCAGCTTCGCTGGTGGATGTGTTCATTGCCTGACAATGGGCAGAATCACTTGTTTTTTTCCCAGAAATACGGTATAATATGGTCATTCTACTGAGGAAGCGGGATGAGGAGAATGCAAGCTGAGAACATCATTGAGATGCTTCATATTACCAAAGAGTTCCCCGGCATCATCGCCAACGACGACATTACCCTTCAGCTCCGCAAGGGTGAAATTCACGCTCTTTTGGGGGAGAACGGGGCGGGAAAGTCCACCCTGATGAGCGTCCTGTTTGGCCTGTACCAGCCGGAGGCGGGGGAAATCCGCAAGAATGGGAAGCCGGTGAAGATTCACAATCCCAACGATGCCACCGCCCTGGGGATCGGCATGGTGCATCAGCACTTCAAGCTGATTGACGTATTTACCGTGCTGGACAATATTATTCTGGGCGCGGAAACCACCAAGCTGGGCTTTTTGCAGAAGAAGGAGGCCCGGAAAAAGGTGCAGGCCCTGTCGGAGAAGTACGGTCTGAAGGTGGACCTGGATGCCAGGGTGGAGGACATCACCGTGGGCATGCAGCAGCGGGTGGAGATTTTAAAGATGCTCTACCGGGACAACGAAATTCTTATCTTTGACGAGCCCACCGCCGTGCTTACCCCCCAGGAGATTGACGAACTCATGGCCACCATGCGGGAGTTTGCCAAAGAGGGAAAGAGCATCCTCTTCATTTCCCACAAGCTCAATGAGATTATGGCGGTGGCCGACCGGGTTACCGTGCTGCGCAAGGGCAAGTACGTGGGCACGGTGGACACCAAGGACACGGATAAGCAGTCCCTGTCCAACATGATGGTGGGCCGGCCGGTACAGCTGGAGGTGAGCAAACAGCCTGCCCAGCCCGGCGAGGTAGTGCTCAGTGTGGCGGGGCTCACCGTCCCCTCTCATACCCATAAGCGTCCCGCTGTCAACGACGTCAGCTTCCAGGTCTGCAAGGGGGAGATTGTCTGTGTGGCCGGCATCGACGGCAACGGACAGACCGAGCTGGTCTATGGTCTTACCGGCCTGGAGAAGTGCTCCGCCGGCACCATCCAGCTGTGCGGGAAGGAAATCAGCCACAGCTCCATCCACCAGCGGGGTGAGAACATGAGTCACATCCCCGAGGACCGGCACAAGCACGGCCTGGTGCTGGATTTCACCCTGGAGCAGAATATGGTGCTCCAGCGCTTCCGGGAGCCTCAGTTCCAGCACTCCGGCTTTATCAAAAAGGGCGAGGTGCGCAAGTATGCCGAAGCCCTGATTGAGCAGTATGACGTCCGCTCCGGCCAGGGGCCGGTGACCATGGCCCGGGCCATGTCCGGCGGCAACCAGCAAAAGGCCATCATCGCCCGGGAGATAGACCGGGACAAGCCCCTGCTGGTGGCGGTGCAGCCTACCCGCGGCCTGGACGTGGGAGCCATCGAATACATCCACAGCCAGCTGATTGCGGAGCGGGACAAGGGCCGGGCGGTGCTGCTGATTTCCCTGGAGCTGGATGAGGTGATGAGCCTGTCCGACCGTATCCTGGTGATGTATGAAGGGGAGATTGTGGGCGAACTGGAGCCCCAGAGCACCACGGTGCAGGAGCTGGGTCTCTACATGGCCGGTGCCAAGCGCATGACGAAGGAGGGTGAGGGCGCATGAGAGAGAAAGGTTCCAACCTGTGGGAGAAGGACGCCACCAAATCGGTAACCGCCTCCCTGATCTCCATTGTCATCGGCATGGCGGTGGGGGCTGTCATCATTCTGATTGTGGGCATCTTTAACTCCAACCTGGGGCTGAAGGGCGCCATTGAGGGCATTCGACTGGTGTTCGGCGGCCTGTTCAGCACCGGCCGGGACAGCGCGGGCCATCTGACCTTTGGCTTCAATCCAACCAACATGGGCAACATGCTCTTCCGGGCGACCCCCTTGATTCTCACCGGACTGTCGGTGGCGGTGGCCTTCAAGACCGGCCTGTTCAACATCGGCGCTCCGGGTCAATATCTGATGAGCACCGCCGTTACCCTGATGCTGGCCCTGGGCATTTCCACCGACCATGTGCCCGCCCCTCTGGTATGGCTCATTGCGTTCCTGGGCGGCATTCTGGCAGGGGCGCTGTGGGGCTGCATTCCCGGGCTGGTGAAGGCCTTCCTCAATATCAATGAGGTGCTGGCCTGTATTATGACCAACTGGATTGCCGCCAACCTGGTGACCTGGATGTTTGACGGCAGCCAGTTCCGCAACCTGGTGGAGAACACCAAGAGCGGCTATATCTACAAGACCTCCTTCGGCCTGACCCAGGTGGATGGGGTGTGGACCTATGTGGATGGCAAGGGTGTCCAGACCGCGAAAATGGGCCTGGACAAGCTCTTTCCCAACTCCCAGGTCAATGGCGGCATCCTCATTGCCATCGTCATCGCTGTGCTGGTGTATATTCTGATGACCAAGACCACCCTGGGCTATGAGCTGAAAGCCTGCGGCGCCAATCGCCATGCCGCCCGGTATGCCGGCATCGCCGACAAGCGGAACATCGTACTGTCCATGGCCATTGCCGGCGCCCTTTCCGGAGCCGCCGCCGCCCTGTACTATCTGTCCGGCAACACCGAATTCTACTGGACCTCGGCCTATCAGTCCCTGCCCGCCACCGGTTTCAACGGCATTCCCGTGGCTCTGCTGGCGGCCAGCAATCCCATTGCGGTTATCTTTACCGGCTGCTTTATGTCCATGCTGGATATTGTGGGCCTCCAGATGACCAACCTGACCGCTTACAACGAATACATCACGGATGTGATCATTGCCATCATTGTCTACCTCAGCGCCTTCTCTCTGGTCATCAAGCTGATGCTCAGCGGCCGCAGGAAGCATAAGGTGGCGGCGGCTGCAAAGCCGGCGGCTCCAACTGACCCGCCGCCGGATACCGGTGCGGCGGAGGAGAAAGGAGGGGAGCAGGCATGACGTTTCTGATTCAGCAGACCCTGCTCTATGCCGTCCCGCTGATGATTGTGGCCCTGGCCGGCGTCTTTGCCGAGCGCAGCGGCATCATCAACCTGGCCCTGGAAGGCATTATGATTTTCGGTGCCTTTTCCGGTGTTCTCTTTGTCAACCTGTCCCAGAAGGCGGGCTTCTTCGTGGATGCCAAGGCCGCCGGCGATTGGGTGGCGCTCCAGGGCTTTATGATTTTGGCCATGATTGTGGCCGCTGTTCTGGGCGCCATCTTTTCCCTCCTGCTCTCCTTTGCCTCGGTGAACCTGAAGGCGGATCAGACCATCGGCGGCACCGCTCTGAACCTGCTGGCGCCCGCGCTGGTGCTCTTTTTCATCCGTCTCATCGCCAACCAGAACACCCTGCAGATGGCGGAGGGAGACGCGGCCAGCTACTTTATGATTAAAAAGAGCTTCTTCGGATATGGTCGGAGCGACGAGATGGGATTCCTGGGCTCCACCTTTGTGGACAAGACCTATCTGGCCACCTATATCTGCATCATCCTCTTTGTCATTCTCTCCATCCTGCTCTATAAGACGCGCTTCGGCCTGCGGCTGCGCTCCTGCGGTGAGAATCCCCAGGCGGCCGACTCCCTGGGTATTAACGTGTACAAGATGCGCTATGCCGGCACCACCATTTCCGGCGCCCTGGCGGGCATGGGCGGCTTTGTGTACGCCCTCACCACCGCCAACTGCGCCTCCACCGGCGACGTGGCAGGCTTCGGCTTCCTGGCCCTGGCGGTTATGATTTTCGGCAACTGGAAGCCCCTGAACATCGCTGGTTCCGCGCTGATTTTCGGCCTGTTCAAATGTATTGCCGCTTCCTACACCAGCATTGATATCAATGGGGACGGTATCTTCCTGCTGAAGGAGATCGGCATCAGCCAGCATTTTTACCGGATGCTGCCCTACCTCATCACCCTGGTGGTGCTGGCCTTCACCTCCAAGAAGTCCAGAGCGCCCAAGGCGGAGGGCATCCCCTACGATAAGGGCCAGCGCTGATACATGGCCCGCCAGACAGACAAAGAGAGGCGCCCGCCGGCTGAGCCGGCGGGCGCCTTACGCTTATCAAAGCCAATTACTGAATGGAAACCACCTCGTAGCCGGCTTCCGTCACCGCGTTTTTCAGCGTCTCATCGGAAACGGGGGCGCTGAGGGTGAGCTGCGCGGTCTTGGCCTGCAAATCCACGGCGGCGGACACCCCCTCCAGGGCGTTGAGCGCCTTTTCCACATGGGCCTTGCAGTGATTGCACATCATACCTTCGATTACCATTGTCTTTGTCATGGGAATTTCGCTTCCTTTCTCGTTGTGATCTGGAGCGGTGCGCTGACTTTCCGGGCGGAACCAGCGCAGCCGCAGGGCATTGGTTACCACGCACACCGAGCTCATGCTCATGGCGGCGGCGGCAAACATGGGGGAGAGCTGGAGGTGGAACAGGGGATACCATACACCGGCGGCCAGGGGAATGCCGATGATATTGTAGATAAAGGCCCAGAACAGATTTTCCTTGATGTTGCGGATGACCTTTTTGGACAGGCGCACCGCGGTGACCGCGTCCAGCAAATCACTTTTCATCAGCACGATATCCGCCGACTCAATGGCCACGTCGGTGCCCGCGCCAATGGCAATGCCCACGTCCGCCCGGGCCAGTGCGGGGGCGTCGTTGATGCCGTCGCCAATCATGGCCACCCGCTTTCCTTGGGCCTGAAGCTCTGTAATGGTTTTTTCCTTGTCCTGCGGAAGCACCTCAGAGATTACGCGGTTTACCTTTAGAGCGCTGCCAACCGCCTGGGCGGTGCGGCGGTTGTCACCGGTAAGCATCACCACGTCAATACCCATGGCCTGAAAGGCGGCCACGGCCTCCGCGCTGGTGGGCTTGGGGGTGTCGGCTACCGCCACAATACCCAGTAATTGGCCGCTTTCAGCAAAGAACAGGGGTGTTTTGCCCGCCTGGGCCAGCTCCTCGGCCTGGGGGGCAAAGGGGCCCAGCGGGATACCGGCGGATTCCATCATGGCCTGATTGCCGGCCAGGACCGGAGCGCCATGGAGCAAAGCGGAAATCCCAAGTCCCGGAGCTGCTGTAAAGTCAGAAACCGTTACAAGCGGGATATTCCGATCCCGGGCTTCGTTCAGGATGGCCTCCGCCAGAGGGTGCTCCGACGGCTGCTCCAATGAGGCTGCCACGCACAGCAGCTCTTCCTCGGTGACGTTCTCCGCCATGCGGCAGTCGGTGACCACCGGCCTGCCCTGGGTGAGGGTACCGGTTTTGTCCAGCACCACGGTCTGAATGGTGTGAAGGGCCTCCAGGGCCTCGGCGGATTTGATGAGGATACCGTATTCCGCGCCCTTACCGGTCCCTACCATAATGGCCACCGGGGTGGCCAGTCCCAGGGCGCAGGGGCAGGAGATGACCAGGACCGACACACCGGCGGTCAGGGCCCGGGTAATGTCTCCGCCGGTGGCGGCGAGCCACACTGCGGCGGTAACCAGGGCAATGGCGATGACGGTGGGCACGAATACTCCCGCAACCTTGTCCGCCAGCTTGGCGATGGGGGCCTTGGAGGAGGAGGCCTCCTCCACCAGGCGAATCATTTGAGCCAGTGTGGTATCCTCGCCTACCCGAAGAGCCCGGAAGGTGAAGGAACCAGACTTGTTGATGGAGGCGGCGGCCACCTTGTCTCCCGGTCCCTTTTCCACCGGCAGGGACTCACCGGTCAGGGCGGACTCATCCACCGCGGAGCGGCCCTCCGTGACCACACCGTCCACCGGAATCCGGCCGCCGGGCCGGACCACCACCAGGTCGTTGACCAGGACCTCCTCCACCGGTACCTCCACCTCCGTGCCGTCCCGGAGAACGGAGGCGGTCTTGGGCGCCAAATCCATCAGCCGGGTGATGGCCTGGCTGGTTTTACCCTTGGAGCGGGTTTCCAGCCATTTGCCCAGGGTGATCAGGGTGAGAATCATCCCCGCCGACTCAAAATAAAGGTCCATGGACCACTGCTCCACCCGGGCCATATCCCCATGGCCCATCCCCCAGGCAATCTGGAAGAGGGCGGCAATACCGTATCCCATGGAGGCCGCGGAGCCCAGGGCAATGAGGGAGTCCATGTTGGGCGCCCGGTGGCACAGGGCCCGGAAGCCCACCTTGTAGTACTTGTCATTGAGGTACAGGATGGGTAAGGTAAGCAGGAACTGGAGAAAGGCCGTCACAAATACGTTGCCCGGATCGTGGAAGAAGGCGGGCAGCGGCCAGCCCATCATGTGCCCCATGGAGAGGTAGAAGAGGGGCACCAGAAAGACGAGGGAGAGGCAGAAGCGCCGCTTCATGCCCGCGGCCTCTTCCTCCATCCCGGTTTTCCCGGCAGCCTGGGCCACGGCCTTTGCGCCGGGCAGAGAGGCTCCGTACCCTGCCGCCTCCACCGCCTGGATGATATGGGCGGCGTCCGTGGCTCCCTCCTGATACTCCACCAGCATGGAATTGCCCAGCAGGTTGACGCTGACCTGGTCCACACCGGCCACCTGGCACACCGCCTTCTCCACGTGGGCGGAACAGGCGGTGCAGGTCATACCCGATACATCAAATTTTTGTTTCATGGTCTCACCAGACTTTCTGTTGGAAAAGCTGCCGTGCTATTTGAGAATCCGCCCCAAGGTCTGAACAAATTCTTCAATTTTCTGCTCCCGCTCCTGGGGAGAGGCGGCCTGCTGAACACAGTGCTTCAAATGGGCGGCCAGGATTTCCTTGTTGGCGCGGTTGAGGATGGCCTCGGTGGCCATGACCTGCTGCGAGATGTCAATGCAGTAGCGGTCCTCTTCCACCATTTTGATGATACCATCCAGCTGGCCCCGGGCAGTTTTCAGCAGCCGCAGGACGGTTTTGGTGTCTGCCATCATAAAAGAACACCCCCCTGGGGTGTAGTGTATGACAATTGCGAAAAAAAGTCAAGGCCCTTTTGGGGCCTTGACGGAGGGGGAATCATTCAGACTTGTGGGTGTCCCGGAAGAGCAGGGAGATGCACCACAGAGCGGCCAGGCCCACCAGGGCATAAATAATACGGCTGACCATGCTGGTTTGCCCGCCGAACAGGGCGGCCACAATATCAAAGCGGAACAGGCCGATGCTGCCCCAGTTGAGCCCGCCGATGATGGCCAGGCACAGGGCGATTTTGTCAAGAATCATAGGATATGCTGCCTCCTCAAATTTGAGATACCGGGAGTAGTATCCGCAAAGTTGGGGGAGATTATGCAGTATCATGTTCAAAATAAAATCAGATATCAGACGGTTTCTTCCGCTGGGAAAGGATGAGGCCGGCCAGGATGAGCGCAATAGCGGCCAGGGTAAGGGCGGTGACCGGCTCCCGCAGGATGAGGACAGAGGCGGCCACGGTAATGACCGGCATCAGATAGAGGTAGACGTTGGTGGCCACCGGACCGATGAGCGCGGAGGCGATGTTCCAGGCCAGGAAGCACAGGGCGGAGGCGCCGATGCCCAGATAGAGGGTGTTGCCCAGCAGCACGGGGTTGGCAAAACGGGTCAAATCCAGGGAGAGTCCGTTGGCCCAGAGGAAGGGGAGGGTGAAAAGCAGGCCCCAGAAAAAGATTTTTCGGGTCATCTGAAGGTCACTGAGTCCGGTGCCAGTCTGCGCCCACTCCAGGCAGACGCCGTAGCCGCCCCAACAAACGGCGGCGGCCAGAGAGAGCAGCACACCCATGGGGTTACAGTCAAAGGATTCTCCTTCCGCCAGAGAGATGAGGGCGATACCCGCCATAGCCAGGAAGAAGCCGAGAAAGAAGGCGGAGCCCGGCCGCTTGGAGCGCCTGCACAGCCACAGCAGCAGGGCGGTAAACATGGGCGCGGCGGCAATGATAAGGCCCACGGTGGAGGCCAGGGAGAACTGGAGCGCGTAATTCTCCAGGACGGAGTAGAAGGTCAGCCCGGTGAGCCCGCAGCAGAGAAAGGGGAGCTCTCCCTTCAGACTTTTGGGAAGCAGGGGCCTGGGGGAGCAGAGGAAGAGAACAGCCCAGGCCAGCAGGAAGCGGAAAATGAGAATTTCCACCGGATGAAAGGCGGTGAGCAGCACCTTGGTGGAGATATAGGTGGTGCCCCATACCACCGACACCGCCAGGGCCAGCACGTGGCCCAGGGCAAGACGATTTTTCACATTGGACATCCTTTCGCAAAAAACAGCGTGCGCGGGAACCGCGCACGCTGTTGCTTCAGTTCAAGCATCACATCTGCCTGCCGGACAAATGCTCAGAGGATGCGGCGGGCGTACACATACACATTGTTGTAGTAGCCGCTGGTCAAATCATTAATCCGAACCTCGTATGTACTGGTGGAGGCGTGAATGAACTGGCCGCCGCCAATGTAAATGCCCACGTGGGAGACGGGCTTGCTGCCGCCGTCCTTGAAGAAGACCAAATCGCCGGGCTGCAGTTCACTCTTGGAGACGGACACGCCGTTGGAGAGCTGACCGGTGGCGGTGCGGTTGAGGGTGTAGCCGAAGTGGCGGTACACATAGGTGGTGAAGCCGGAGCAGTCAAAGCTGTTGGGACCGTTGCCGCCATAGACATAGGGAACACCCAGGTACTGCTTGGCATAATCCACAATCTGCTGGCCCAGGCTGCTGTTGTAGGAAGCGGCAGCAGCCACGGTGCCGTCGCCCCGGGAGCCGGCGGAATCCTTGCAGGTGACCATGTAGTCGCTGCTCACATAGCCGGTGGTGCCGCCGCTGGTCTGAATTTTATACCAGCCGTTGTCGATGCCCACAATGGTGACCACCGCGCCGTCGTTCAGGGAAGTGACCTTGCCGTAACTGGTGCCAGGCCCGCTGCGTACGTTCAGGGTGGAGCCGCCGGTTTTCACCAGGCCGTAGCCGATGGTCACGTCCGCCTGGGCGGAAACCGTGAGGTAATCGGCGGACATATAGCCCTCCACGGACTTGTAGTCAACCTTGTACCAGCCGTCCCCAGCCTCCTCCAGAACCACCACCGTGTCGCCCTTGGAGGCGGTGGCCAGGATGGTGGAAGAGGTGCTGGCCTCCTCCCGGAGGCGAAGGGCGTCCACATCCACGGTGCCGGCGCCGATACTGGCGGCGGAAGCACCAACTACGCAGACGGCGGAAACGGCGACGGTCAGAAGAGCGGTACGCATGAGCTTGGCAGGCAGTATCATTCGTAGATTCCTCCGTTCAAGATAGTGCCCCGCCATACCGACGGGGCTTTTTTTCAGGTTACTTGCTGGCTAAGGCCCGTTCCAGCCAGACAGAGGCCACATCCATGGCGGCATACAGGCTGTCCTTTTCGGTCTTCTTTACCACCCTGTCCCTGCTCTTCAGGTCGGGGTCGGTAAGCTGGAGCTGAACGGAGACCTTGGTGGCCACGTCCATATCCTGTTCCTTTTTCTGCTCCAGCACCTGAAGCATGATAATATATTTTTCAGCCATACTGCCGTAGTAAATCAGGCTGTCTTTCCGGCGCAGAGGATGGCCTTTATAGGTCAGAGGAATGGATTGAGCTGACATAATACCTCCTTATGGGACTTGCTGTTACTGATTTTTAAAAACTGTAACCAAATTGTAACACGTTGTATCCAAAGAGTCAACAGCTTTTCGGGATTTTTTCAGAAAATATGCTGAACCCCGGTCTAAGAGGAAGAACGTGGCCGCTTTCCGCCGGCCGCCTGGCGCAAATCCAGAACCAGCAGGCAGAAGAGGAAAACCAGGGCCGCAAGAATCAGCAGGGACTCACCCAGCATGGTATAGGTTTTGCCCCCCAGATTTAAAATCAGGGTATACCGCTGCCGGAAGTAGACGAAATAGGCGCTGAGGGAGGCCAGCTGCGTGAGCACCGCCGGCGGAATCCGTCCGGGCAGCGTGCAGGCGGCAGCCACCGTGAGCACGTCGGCTAGGTAAAAATAGCGGTCGTGCATATAGGGCAGCAGGAAGGGCACACCCACGGCCAGCAGGAGTCCGGCGGTGAGGAGCGCGGCGTCTGAAATCCGGCTGCGAAAGACCAGCAGCAGGACCAGCACCAGCAGGACCAGCAGGAAAGCGGCCAGAATCCCGGCCCGGGCCCAAGGGCCCTCCTCCACCTGGGCGCCGTAGGGGAGGAAGGAATAAAAAGAGGCACAGTTGTAATTCAGACTGCCCGCACCCTCCTGGGTCTGTCCCACGTAGACGCCCAGAATATCGGCCAGAGGCTTGCCCAGCAGCAGGGCGGGGACGCAGGTGGCGGCATATGCGGCGGGGAAGAGGAGCAGCGTCCGGAGCCGGACCCGCCCGGCCAGCCAGAGCGCGGCCCACAGGGGGAGGATAAACACCGTCTGGAGCTTGAAGGAAAAGGCCAGGCCCAACAGAGCGGCGGAGCATCCGCCGCGCCGCTCCAGGGCGCAGGTGAGAGCGTGGAGCACCAATCCAGTGTAAAGGGAATCACATTGCCCCCAATAGGCGCCGTTCAGCATGACCGTAGGCAGCAAAAGCAGAAGGCAAAAGCAGAGCAGGGGCTGCGGGCTGTTTTTGCCTGTAAAGTGGTTTACCAGACGCAGGCCGCCCCAGGCCAGCACCACATCAAAAAAGACGGAGAAGAGCTTGATGAGGTACAGGTCGGGAACCGGCAGATAGGAGATGGCCGCCAAAAAGTAGAGGTAGGGGACATTGTAGTTGCCGATGGGCAGCTTGATGGCGGCAAACCCGCCGTTGTTCCGGAAGGCGTTCATCCACTGGGAGAGGAAGATGGTATAGTCGGAGGAGACGTAGTGCAGCATCGCGGCCCGGAGGAAAAGAGCCAGACCGACGGGCAGCAGGGCGAGGAGCAGCCGTTCCGTACCCTGCCGCCGCAGCAGAACCAGGGCCAGCACGGCGGCCAGAAGAAGGAGCAGATACACAGCGGTCTTTGCCGCCGCCGTCCCCTGTTCCAGCCCGAGGACGGGAATCAGGCTCAGAAGCAGCAGGACCAGACCGGCGCCGCCGCAGGCGAGGGCGCGGGGGGAAACAGAGCGCATAGCAATACCTCACGATAACACGATAAAAGGGAAGGGCCCGGAGAATCTGCTCCGGGCCCTTGCGCACAGATGTTAAATCTCGGAGGAATCCGCCAGGGAGACGGCGGCCTCCTCCACCACAAGCTCCTCCTCGTCGGCGGCGCCGCTCTGGGCGGTGCCCTCGTCGTCCATTTTGTCGTACTTGCGGTACATGGACAGGCCGGAGCCGGCGGGAATCAGCTTGCCGATAATCACGTTCTCCTTCAGACCCAGCAGATGGTCCACCTTGCCCTTGATGGCGGCCTCGGTGAGCACCTTGGTGGTCTCCTGGAAGGAGGCGGCGGACAGGAAGGAGTCGGTGGCCAGAGAGGCCTTGGT
>CALWOL010000039.1 GCA_944383135.1 uncultured Flavonifractor sp. | reverse complement strand
CCTCGGCGGTACGCTCGCCGATGAGCACATTGTGCTTGCGGCGGATGTACTTCACGATGGCCTCGTCAAACTGGTCGCCGGCAATCTTGATGGAGGTGGACTCCACAATGCCGGACAGGGAGATGACCGCGATGTCGGTGGTGCCGCCGCCGATGTCCACGATCATGTGGCCGTCGGGCTTGGCAATGTCAATGCCCGCGCCGATGGCCGCGGCCACCGGCTCCTCAATGAGGTACACCCGCCGGGCGCCCGCCTGGATGCCCGCGTCAATGACCGCCCGCTCCTCCACCTCGGTAATGCCGGAGGGGACGCAGATGACAATGCGGGGCTTGAACAGCCGGAAGGAGGTCACCTTGCGGATAAATTCCTTCAGCATCCGCTCGGTCATGTCGTAGTCGGAGATGACGCCCTCCCGCAGGGGACGGATAGCCACAATGTTGCCGGGGGTACGCCCCAGCATCTGCTGGGCCTCGGTGCCCACCTTGAGCAGCTTGCCCGTATTCTTGTCAATGGCCACCACGGAAGGCTCCCGCAGGACCACACCTTTGCCCTTTACGTAGACCAGGATAGAAGCGGTGCCCAAATCAATACCGATATCTTTACTGAACATACCAGCACCTCGAAGTCTTACTAGCTTTCCTTTTAGTTTATCCCAAAATTTCATGGATAATCTCCTATATTATACAGAAGGCTGCTTTCCTTTTCAACGTCATTTTCCCCGAATTTTCAGGCAGTTTTTTAGTGAGCCCGGGCAAGGGTGGCACAAACCACGTCCGCCGCCCCCATGGAGCGCAGCATCCGGGCGCACTCGGACAGGGTGGAGCCGGTGGTCACCACGTCGTCAATGAGCAGCACCCGCCTGCCCTCCACCAGCTCCGCGTCCACCGGGGTATAGGCGCCCAGCACATTGGCCCGGCGCTCCGCCTCCCCCTCCAGGCCGGACTGGGCGGCGGTATCCCGTCCCTTCCGCAGGGTCTCCACCGCCACCTCCCCCAGCTCCAGCGCCGCGGCGCTGGCCAGCAGAAAGGCCTGGTCGTACCCCCGTTCCCGCTTCCGCTTGTCGGAGAGGGGAACCCAGGTAATGAGATCGTAGCTCCCCGCCAGATGGTCCCGGACGCACTGGGCCACCAGCAGGCCGTAGGCCTTGTGGTAGCCCCGCCGGCCCTGGAACTTGTACCGCCGGATGGAATCCCGCACCTTGTCCTCATACCGCAGAGGGGAGACGCACAGGGAGAAAAACTCCCCCTTCTGCTCCGCCGCCCCCTCCGTCAGCCAGGGCAGCTCCTTCTGACAGCGGGGGCACAGATGCCGCGCCCCCGTGGGCAGGAGCTTCCCGCAGAACACGCATTTGGGCGGGAACAACAAATCCAGCAGCTTCGCCGCCGCCCCGCTCATTTTTCGTCTCCCACTGGAATGGGGCCGTTTTCCTGTTCAAAGCTCCGGATGCAGCTCTGGATCAAATACAGGATCTGCCCGCTCATGGAACGTCCCTCATAAGCCGCCACATACTGGAGCTTATCGTGGAGTTCCTTGTCCGTGCGGATGCTGAGATGATTGGTCTTACCCATATGCTTTGCCTCCTGACCTTTGGTAAGCAAAGCATATCCTGCGCACTGCAAATCAAGTTTATTTTTAGTGCATTTTTACGGCATAAAATTTGCAGGAAGGGTGGATAACAAAGTATGAAGGAGCGTAGGGGCGGATGCCCACATCCGCCCGCCGTCCCGCCTCCTCACTCCCCCATCTGCGCCAAGCGCCACCGCAGGCCGGAATAGCGCCTCTGCTGGCGGTCGTTGGCGGTCATGGCGGCCACCACGTCCTCGTCCCCCACCAGGATGAGCAGCTCCCTGGCCCGGGTGATGGCGGTATACAGCACCCCCCGGGTGAGGAGCACGGGGGCCCCGCCGCTCACCGCCAGAATCACCGCCCGGTACTCGCTGCCCTGGGCCTTGTGCACGGTGATGGCGTAGGCTGGCTCCAGCTCCACCAGCATGTCCCCGGTGTACTCCACCCGGCGGCCTTCAAAGTCCACCGTCAGGGTGCCCTCCCGGTTGTCCACCCGGACAATCCGGCCGATATCTCCGTTGAAAATGCCCATACCGGCCTGGGTGCCGTCGGTCCACATCACATCGTAATTGTTGCGCACCTGCATGACCCGGTCCCCCTGGCGGAACACATACTCGCCGAAGCGGCGCTCCGGCTTGTCCTCCGACGGGGGATTCACCGCCTCCTGAAGGGCGCGGTTCAGGCTGGCGGTGCCCGCCACCCGCTTGCGGGTGGGGGAGAGCACCTGAATTTGCTCGGGAGGGATGCCCATGTTGTCGGGCAGCCGGGTTTTCACCAGCTCCACAATGGTCTCGGCGGCCCGGGCGGCATCCTTCCGGCGCAGGAAGAAAAAGTCGTGCTCCCGGTCCCGCAAATCGGGCAGCTCTCCCCGGTTGACTCCGTGGGCGTTGCGGACGATGGCGCTCTCGGCGGCCTGGCGGAAAATCTCCGTCAGCCGCACCATGGGCACCACTCCGCTGCGGATGAGGTCGGAAAACAGGTTCCCCGGCCCCACGCTGGGCAGCTGGTCCGGATCCCCCACCAGAATGAGGCGGCACTCCGGCCGCAGGGCGGACAGCAGGCCCCGCATGAGCACAATGTCCACCATGGAGGTCTCGTCCACGATAACGGCATCCGCCTTCAGCGGGTCGCTCTCATCATGGGCAAAGACCAGCTTTCCGGTGCGGGGCTCGTACTGGGTCTCCAGCAGGCGGTGGATGGTGTAGCCCTCCGCCCCGCACAGCTCCCCCAGCCGCTTGGCCGCCCGGCCGGTGGGGGCAGCCAGGGCGGTCTCCAGCCCCAGCTCTTCAAAGAGGGCCAGCACTCCCCGCAGGGAGGTGGTCTTGCCGGTGCCCGGGCCGCCGGTGAGGAGCATCACCTGCCGCCGGGCCGCCAGCAGCACCGCCTGGCGCTGCTGGGGGGCGTAGGTAATGCCCTGGCCGGCCTGAATGCGGTCAATGAGCCCGTCCAGGTCACGGGGGGGCGTCAGCTCCCCCCGGGCCATCTCGGTGAGCCGCCAGGCCGCATACTGCTCCGCCTCGCACAGGTCATGGAGGTACACCGCCTCCTCCCCGGCCACCGGCTCCTGAACCACCTCGCCCCGCTCCAGCAGGGTCTCCAGGGCGTCCTCCAGCAGCTCCTCCTCCACCCCGATGAGCTGGGCGGTGGCGGGCACCAGCTTCCGCCGGGGCAGGAAGGTGTGGCCGTTGTCCAGGTTGTGGGTCAGCTCGAAGAGCAGGGCCGCCTCCACCCGCTGGGGGTCGTCCCCCTCCATACCCATGGACAGGGCCAGCTGGTCCGCGTCGGAAAAGGCCACCCCCAGCTCCTCGTCCACCAGCAGATAGGGGTTGCCCCGGATGGCCTCCAGGGCCCGGTCCCCAAACCGGCGATAGAGGGGCATGGCCAGCTGGAGAGGCACCCCGTGCTCCCCCAGAAATTCCAGCAGCCGCCGCATGCCCATCTGGAGGCGGAAGCTCTCCCCCATGGCCAGGGCCCGCTTGCGGGTGATGCCCCGGATCTGGGTCAGCCGCTCGGGGTGCTCCTCCAGCACCCGCAGGGCGTCCTCCCCAAATTCCTCCACCATCCGCCGGGCGGTGGCGGCGCCGATGCCCCGCACCGCGCCGGAGGAGAGATAGTCAAAAATGGCCTTGGTGCCCGCGGGCAGCCGCCGCTCCACCACCTCCGCCTTGAACTGCTCCCCATAGGAGGCGTGGCGCATCCAGGCGCCCTGGACGGAAATGCCCTCTCCCGGGGCCACCCCCGGCATACACCCCACCACGGTAACGCAGGCGCCCTCCCCCACCTCGAGACGAAGCACCGTGTAGCCGTTCTCCTGGTTCTGGTAGACCACGGCTCCCACGGTGCCCTCGATGTACGTTTGCTCTGCTTCTCCCATGGCGGCCCCTCCTTCCTCTGTCAGGCTTATCATACCATCGGAGCGCAGATTTGTCGAATCCTATTTCCCCAGCAGATAGGCGCCCAGCCGGTCGCCGGGACACAGCACCACGCCGGTGGAACCGGCCAGCAGAGCCGACGCCACCGCCCGGCCCGCCCCGTCCAGGCCGTTGTCGGCAATGACGATGGTAAAGCGGGCCAGCTCCCCGCCCCGCAGCCACAGCAGGCCCTTCACATCCTGCTCCAGATGCTCTCCGCCGCCGCTGGCGGGCACCACGGCATACACCGGGCCGCCGTCCCCCACCGGGGTCACCAGCTTCCCAAAGAGCACCCAGCCCAGAGCCAGCAGGCCCAGGGCCGCCAGCAGCGCCAGCAGCGCCTGCGTCATCATCTCCATGACCGCTCACCTCCGCCCCATCCTATGCGGAGATGGGGGCGGCGGGCACTAGCCCCCCACTGTGGCCACCACCAGGCCGGTGGCGAAGGTCATAATGAGTCCGGCGGTCACCACACCCAGGAAAATGGAGGGCAGGGCCTTCCGCAGGGGCATATCCAGAAAAGCCGCCACCAGCGCCCCCGTCCAGGCGCCGGTGCCCGGCAGGGGGATGGCCACAAAGAGCCACAGGCCCAGATACTTGTACCTGCTCACCTTCTGCCCCTTCAGGTGGGCCTTTTTCTCCAGCTTGTCCACCAGGGCGTTGAGCTTGGGGGATTTCCGGCGCATCCACAGAAAAATGCGGCGGATATAGACAATAATAAAGGGGATGGGAATCATATTGCCGATGATGGCGGCCAGCAGGGCCTGCCCCGCCGGCAGGCCCAGAGCGGTGCCGAAGGGCACGCCCCCCCGCAGCTCAATCACCGGCACCATGGAAACCAGCATGGTGAAAAACAGCTTGCCCAAATCATTGGACGTAAACCATTCCAGCAGCTCCAAACGAAACACCTCTCATTTGCACTCTTTCCCGTGCCGCACAAAATGGGACACTTGCGCCTATTATACCATACTTCCCGGAAGCATTGCATTAAATTTTTATAAAAAAGGATTTTTCCATTCCAAGCCTAGCCTTGTACCGCTCTGGAAATAGTGATATAATAATTCGACATTTTGAAAAAGAGAGGTTGCGTGACATGACCTACAAGGAAGCATTCATCACCTTCATGGTGCGCTCCGGCGTACTCACCTTTGGAAACTTCACCACCAAGTCCGGCCGCAAGACCCCCTATTTCATCAACACCGGCAACTACAAAACCGGCGCCCAGGCCGCCAAGCTGGGGGATTACTACGCCGCCTGCATCCAGGAGAACCTGCCCGACGGGGTCAGCTGCCTCTTCGGCCCCGCCTACAAGGGCATCCCCCTGGCGGTCACCGCCGCCGCCTCCCTCTACCGCAATTATGACCGGGACCTGCCCTACTGCTTCAACCGCAAGGAGGCCAAGGACCACGGCGAGGGGGGCTCCATGGTGGGCTACAAGCCCCAGGACGGGGACAATGTGGTTATCGTGGAGGACGTGGTCACCGCCGGCACCGCCGTGCGGGAGACCATTGAGCTGTTCAGGCACGTGGCCGACGTGCGCATGAAGGCCCTCATCGTCTCCGTGGACCGGATGGAGCGGGGCACCCGGGACTGCTCCACCCTGGACGAGCTGCGGGAGGACTACGGCATCGCCGTCCACCCCATCGTCACGGTGAAGGAGATTATCGCCTTCCTCCACAACCGGGAGATTGACGGCAAGGTGTATCTCGATGACGAGATGAAGGGCAGAATGGAGGCCTACCTGGCGGAGTACGGCGCCCGGTAAGGGGCGCCGCGTCCCCGCGTACCGCCCGCCACGGGAACTGAGAAAGGAGGTCCGGCCATGGGCACCCACGACGGTCACCGTCAGCGTCTGAAAACAGAATTTCTGGCCCGGTCGGATTCCTTCCCCGACCACAAGCTGCTGGAGCTGCTGCTCTTCTACGCCAATCCCCGCAGCGATACCAATCCTCTGGCCCACGAGCTGATGGATCATTTCGGTTCCCTGGCCGGCGTGCTGGACGCCTCCCCGGAGGAGCTGCAGAAGGTAAAGGGCGTGGGGGAGCACGCCGCCGTTCTCTTCAAGGCGGTGAAGGAGTTCTCCGGCCGCTATCTCACCGTCCGCACCCAGGTGGACGACATCGCCCGGGGCAGCAGAGATTACTATGCCCTGCTGCGGCCCTACTTTTTTGGGGCAAGAAATGAAATGCTGTGCCTGCTCTGCCTGGACGGCAAGCGCAAGGTGCTGGGCATCCGCCGGCTGGGGGAGGGCAACGTGAACGCCGTGTCCATCACCACCCGGCTCATCGCCGAGGCCGCCCTGTCCCTCAACGCCTCGGCGGTGGTGCTGGCCCACAACCATGTCTCCGGCATCGCCTTCCCCTCCGACGAGGATGTGGCCACCACCAGCAGTCTGGCCCCCATCCTCCGCTCCCTGGGCGTGGAGCTGGCCGACCACCTGATTTTCGTGGACGACGACATGGTCTCCCTTCGGGACAGCGGTTTTTACCGCCCCTGAAATTCGCAGTTGCAATAGAACATTTGTTTTGGTACAATGAAGCAGCGAGGTGAGGGTATGCCGAAGTTTGAGGTAGTCAGTGAATATCAGCCCGCGGGCGACCAGCCCGAGGCCATCGCCGCCCTGGCGGCGGGGATCGAAAACGGTCTGGAGGAGCAGACCCTGCTGGGCGTCACCGGCTCGGGCAAGACCTTCACCATGGCCAAGGTCATCGAGGCGGTGCAGCGCCCCACCCTGGTGCTGGCCCACAACAAAACCCTGGCCGCCCAGCTGTGCGCGGAGTTCAAGGAGTTTTTCCCCCACAACGCGGTGGAATACTTTGTATCCTATTACGACTACTACCAGCCGGAGGCCTATATCCCCCACACCGACACCTTTATTGAAAAGGATTCCGCCGTCAATGAAGAGATTGACCGGCTGCGGCTGGCCGCCACCGCCTCCCTGATGGAGCGGCGGGACGTGATTGTGGTGTCCTCGGTATCCTGCATCTACGGCCTGGGCGAACCGGAGGACTTTGCCAAGATGATGGTCTCCCTCCGGGTGGGGGCCGTCATGGAGCGGGACGAGCTGCTGAAAAAGCTGGTGGACATACGCTATGAGCGCAACGACATCGCCTTTGAGCGCAACATGTTCCGGGTCCGGGGGGACACGGTGGAGATCTTCCCCGCCTACTGGAAGGATTCCGCCATCCGGGTGGAGTTCTTCGGGGATGAGATTGAGCGCATCAGCGAAATCAACGTGGTCACCGGAGCCCCCATCCGGCGGCTCACCACCATCCCCATCTGGCCCGCCACCCACTATGTCACCCCCAAGGAGAAGATGGACGCCGCCATCCAGGAGATCTACCGGGAGCTGGAGGAGCGGGTGGCCTATTTTGAGGGGGAGGGCAAGCTCATCGAGGCCCAGCGCATCAAGCAGCGCACCATGTACGATGTGGAGATGATGCAGGAGCTGGGCTACTGCACCGGCATCGAGAACTATTCCCGGGTCATCGAGGGGCGTCCCGCCGGGTCCCCTCCCCACACCCTGCTGGACTACTTCCCCAAGGATTTTGTCTTGTTCATTGACGAGAGCCACGTTACCCTCCCCCAGGTCCGGGCCATGTACAACGGGGACCGGGCCCGGAAAACCTCCCTGGTGGACTACGGCTTCCGCCTCCCCTGCGCCTTTGACAACCGGCCCCTGAAATTTGAGGAGTTCCAGAAGCGGCTCAACCAGGTGGTGTACGTCTCCGCCACCCCCGGGGAATACGAGCGGGAGCGCTCGGGGCAGATTGTGGAACAGGTCATCCGTCCCACCGGCCTGCTGGACCCCCGCATCGAGGTGCGACCGGTGGAGGGCCAGATCGACGACCTCATCGGAGAGATCAACGACCGCACCCAGCGGCAGGAGCGAATTCTGGTCACCACCCTCACCAAGAAGATGGCGGAGGATCTCACCGCCTATCTCACCAACGCCGGCATCAAGGTGCGCTATATGCACCACGACATTGACACCATCGAGCGGATGGAAATCATCCGGGATTTGCGGCTGGGCACCTTTGACGTGCTGGTGGGCATCAACCTGCTGCGGGAGGGTCTGGACCTGCCGGAGGTCTCCCTGGTGGCCATTCTGGACGCCGACAAGGAGGGCTTTCTGCGCAGCGAAACCTCCCTCATCCAGACCATTGGCCGGGCGGCCCGCAACGCCGACGGCCTGGTGGTCATGTACGCCGACACCATCACCCCCTCCATGGGCCGGGCCATCGACGAGACCCAGCGAAGGCGGGACAAGCAGGACGCCTTCAACCAGGCCCACGGCATCGTGCCCAAAACCATCATCAAGTCCGTCCGGGATGTCATCGATCTGTCCGAGGACAAGGAGGAGCTGCCTCACTCCAAGAAAGCCCTGTCCAAGAAGGAGAAGGAAGCCGCCATCGCCAAGCTGGAAAAGGAAATGAGAGATGCTTCCAAACGGCTGGAATTCGAGTACGCCGCCGTACTGCGGGACCGCATCATCGAACTGCGGGGGCAGTCCTAATCTGTTTGATTCCGGGCCATGCCCGAGTTTAAGCGAGGTTTTTCACATGAATTACGTCACCTTAGGTAAAACTGGTCTCAAAGCCGCCGTCATTTCCTTCGGCGGCATCCCCATCCAGCGCTCCGACGCCGCCAACACCCGGGCGGTGGTGGACAAGCTGGAGGAATACGGCATCAACTATATCGACACCGCCCGGGGCTACACCGTGTCCGAGGAGTATCTGGGCGCCGCCCTGGAGGGCCGCCGGGACAAGTTCCTCCTGGCCACCAAGAGCATGGTACGGAGCAAGGAGGGCATGGCCAAGGACGTGGAGACCAGCCTGCGCAATCTCCGCACCGATTACATTGACGTCTACCAGCTCCACAACGTGCAGGAGAAGGAAATCCAGCAGGTTTTTGCTCCCGACGGGGCCTACGCCGCCCTGGCGGAGGCCAAGGCCGCCGGCAAAATCGGACACATCGGCGTCACCTGCCACAGCGCCGACGCCATGAAGATTTTGGTGGAGCAGTACGGCGACAAGATGGAAACCGTCATGTTCCCCTTCAACATTGTGGAGGACCAGGGCCGGGACACCCTGGCGCTGGCCCGGGAGAAGGGCATCGGCACCATCGCCATGAAACCGCTGGCCGGCGGCAACCTGGACGACTGGAAGCTGGCCCTGCGGTACATCGCCGCCTCCGGCGTCATCGACATCTCCATCCCCGGCATGGGCTCCCCCGAGGAGGTGGAGCGCAACGCCGGCGTGGAGCTGTCCGGCCCCCTGACCCAGGAGGAGCTGGAGCAGTGCGCCGCCATCCGGAAGGAGCTGGGCACCCAGTTCTGCCGCCGGTGCGGCTACTGCGCCCCCTGCTCCACCGGCATCAACATTCCCCAGACCTTCCTGCTGGCCAACTACGCCCGCAAGTACGGCCTGGCGGACTGGGCCGTGGCCCGGTATGAGGCTATGCCCTATCACGCCGGCTCCTGCGTGCAGTGCGGCGCCTGTGAGAAGCGCTGCCCCTACAACCTGCCCATCCGGGACATGCTGGGCGACGTGGCCAAGCTGTTCGGTTATTGAGCATTTAAAGGAGTTTCTCATCTATGCTGGACCATATTTCCGTCAAAGGCGCACGGGCCAACAACTTAAAGAATATCGACGTGGATATCCCCCGGGACAAGCTGGTGGTGCTCACCGGCCTGTCCGGCAGCGGCAAGTCCTCCCTGGCCTTTGACACCATCTACGCCGAGGGACAGCGCCGGTACGTGGAGTCCCTGTCCTCCTACGCCCGGATGTTTTTGGGGCAGATGGAGAAGCCCGATGTGGACTACATTGACGGTCTCTCCCCCGCCATCTCCATTGACCAAAAGACCACCTCCAAAAATCCCCGGTCCACCGTGGGCACCGTCACCGAAATCTACGACTACCTCCGTCTGCTGTGGGCCCGGGTGGGCACCCCCCACTGTCCCAAGTGCGGCAAGGAAATCCGGCAGCAGACCATTGACCAGATTATCGATCAGGTCATGGCCCTGCCCGAGGCCACCCGCATCCAGGTAATGGCTCCGGTGGTGCGGGGCAAAAAGGGCACCCACCAGAAGATTTTCGAGGATGCCCGGAAGTCGGGCTACGTCCGGGTCCGGGTGGACGGCTCCCTCTATGACCTCACCGAGACCATTGAGCTGGACAAGAACAAGAAGCACAGCGTGGAAATTGTGGTGGACCGTCTGGTCATTAAGGCGGATATTACCCGCCGGCTCACCGATAGCGTGGAGGTTGCCTCCAACCTGGCGGGCGGTCTGGTGGTCGTCAACATTGTGGGAGAGGACCGGAACATCCTGTTCTCCCAGAACTACGCCTGTGAGGACTGCGGCATCTCCATCGAGGAGCTGTCTCCCCGGATGTTCTCCTTCAACAACCCCTTCGGCGCCTGCCCCACCTGCACCGGCCTGGGCGCCCAGCTGAAGGTGGACCCGGATCTCATCATCCCCAATAAGGAGCTGTCCATTCTGGAGGGGGCTATCACCGCCTCCGGCTGGAACAACATCAAGGGAGATTCCATCTCCCGAATGTACTTTGATGCCCTGTCCAAAAAATACGGCTTCAAGCTCACCACCCCGGTGAAGGAACTGCCGCCGGAGGTTCTGGACATCATCCTCTACGGCACCAGGGGGGAGAAGCTGAAGCTCACCTACGACCGGGAAAACGGCCACGGCACCCTGATGCAGCCCTTTGAGGGCATCATCAACAACCTGGAGCGCCGCTACCGGGAAACCCAATCCGACGCCATGCGCCGGGATCTGGAGGACTGCATGAGCGAGCGGCCCTGTCCCGACTGCGGCGGCAAGCGGCTGCGGAAGGAGGCGCTGGCGGTCACCGTGGGCGGGCTGAATATCGACGCATTCTGCCGGAAATCGGTGACGGACGCCCTGGATTTTATCGGCCGCCTGGAGCTGTCGGAGCAGAAAATGCGCATTGCCGACCGCATCCTGAAGGAGATCAAAAGCCGGCTGGGCTTTCTCCAGAGCGTGGGCCTGCAATACCTGACCCTCAGCCGGGCGGCCGCCACCCTCTCTGGCGGCGAAAGCCAGCGCATCCGCCTGGCCACTCAGATTGGCTCCTCTCTGATGGGGGTGCTGTATATCCTGGACGAGCCTTCCATCGGCCTGCACCAGCGAGACAACGACAAGCTGCTGGACACCCTGAAGCACCTGCGGGATTTGGGCAATACCCTGCTGGTGGTGGAGCACGACGAGGACACCATGCGCCAGGCCGATTATATTGTGGACATCGGACCAGGCGCCGGAGTCCACGGCGGTCAGGTGGTGGCCTGCGGCACCTGCCAGGAGATTATGGACACCCCCGGCTCCATCACCGGAGATTACCTGTCCGGCCGGAAACGGATTCCCGTCCCCACCCAGCGGCGGAAGGGGAATGGGAATTTCCTCACCATCCGGGGGGCGGCGGAAAACAACCTGCAGCATGTGGACGTGTCCATCCCCCTGGGCACCTTCACCTGCGTCACCGGCGTGTCCGGCTCCGGCAAGTCCTCCCTGGTGAACGAGATTCTCTACAAGCGTCTGGCCTGCGACCTGAACCGGGCCAAGACCCGGGCGGGGAAGCACACCGCCATTGAGGGGGAGGAGTACCTGGACAAGGTCATCGATATTGACCAGTCCCCCATCGGCCGCACCCCCCGCTCCAACCCGGCCACCTATACCGGGCTGTTCAACGACATCCGGGACTTGTTCGCCTCCACCCCAGACGCCAAGGCCAGGGGCTACGGCCCCGGCCGGTTCTCCTTCAACGTCCGGGGGGGGCGGTGCGAGGCCTGCCAGGGGGACGGCCTGATCAAAATCGAGATGCACTTCCTCCCCGACATCTACGTACCCTGCGAGGTATGCAAGGGCAAGCGGTACAACCGGGAGACCCTGGAGGTGCGCTACAAGGGCAAGAACATCTACGAGGTGCTGGACATGACGGTGGAGGAAGCCCTTCCCTTCTTCGAGCACCTGCCCCGGCTGTACAACAAGCTCCAGACCCTGTATGAGGTGGGCCTGAGCTATGTGAAGCTGGGACAGCCCTCCACCGAGCTCTCCGGCGGCGAGGCCCAGCGGGTGAAGCTGGCCACCGAGCTGGCCAAGCGCTCCACCGGCAAGACCATCTATATTCTGGACGAGCCCACCACCGGCCTGCACACCGCCGACGTGCACAAGCTCATCGAGGTGCTCCAGAAGCTGGTGGAGGCGGGCAACACGGTGGTGGTCATTGAGCACAACCTGGACGTGATCAAGACCGCCGACCACATCATTGATTTGGGCCCCGAGGGGGGCAGCGGCGGCGGCATGGTGGTATGCACCGGCACGCCGGAGGAGGTAGCCGCCTGTCCGGATAGCTACACCGGGCAATATCTGAAGCGGCTGCTGTAAGGGAAAGGAGTTTTGCAAATGTCTCTCACTGTTGGAAACAAGGGACGGGCGGAGACTGTGGTGACGGCGAACAACACCGCCGCCGCCGTGGGCAGCGGGCTGGTGCCCGTGTTCGCCACTCCCTATATGATTGCCCTGATGGAAAACGCCGCCGTCAACGCGGTGCAGGCTCAGCTGGAGGAGGGTCAGGGCACCGTGGGCACCCGGCTGGAGGTCACCCACGACGCCGCCACCCCGGTGGGCATGAAGGTGTGGGCCCAGGCGGAGCTCACCGCCGTGGAGGGGAAGAAGCTCACCTTCTCCGTCCAGGCCTTTGACGAGGCCGGGGCCATCGGCGGCGGCATCCACGAGCGGTATATCATCGCCGTGGAGCGCTTCCTGGCCAAGGCGGAAGCCAAAAAAGGGGGTGCGTGAGCCGTGTCCATTGAGGTATGCCGGGCCTGGCTCCGGGAGCGGGGCTTTGAGGACCGGATTCGGGAGTTTGAGGTCTCCAGCGCCACGGTGGAGCTGGCCGCCCAGGCGGTGGGCTGCGAGCCCGCCCGCATCGCCAAGACCCTCTCCTTTGTCCATGAGGATGGGGCCGTTCTCATCGTCTGCGCCGGGGACGCCAAAATTGACAACACCAAATTCAAGGCCCAGTTCCGCCACAAGGCCACCATGCTCACCCCCGAACAGGTGGAGACATTCACCGGCCACACCATCGGCGGTGTGTGTCCCTTTGCCATCACGCACCCGAAGGTGACCACCTATCTGGACGTCTCCCTGAAGCGGTTTGACACCATCTACCCCGCGGCGGGCAACGCCGCCTCCGCGGTCCGGCTCAGCTGTGAGGAGCTGGAGGCCCTGTCGGGCAGCGCCGGATGGATTGACGTGTGCAAGGCCTGGCAATAAGCGCAGAAAAGGCCCGCGAGCCGGTTGGCTCGCGGGCCTGAGACTGTCGAAAAAGTGGCCGAGCCACTTTTTCGAGTGGGATGCAGTCTGCCGCATGCAGGTTTTGTCCGCCTTCGGTGGACAAAACCCACACTTACAGCCTGAGCAGTGTTTTCAGCCACGCACATGTCGCGGCTGAAAACAGATTGGACTTTCTTCGCGCCTGCGGGCGCGAACTCTGCGAGGCTTTTTCGACAAGCTGAGGCCCGCGATCCGGTCGGCTCGCGGGCCTCTTTTTTCGCTTAGTACAGCAGATTCAAATCGGTGCTGGGGTCAAACAGGTGGACCAGCTCGGGCCGGAAGGTGAAGTTGATTTCGGTGCCGTAGGGGATGCCGGCGCGGTGCTCCTCCGGCAAATCCACGGTGGGCACCCGCAGCACCACGTCCTTGCCCACGGCGGTGACGTGGAGATAGACCTCGCTGCCCATCATCTCGGACACGTCCACCTTGCTGGCGATGGTCTCAGGCCCGGCCACGGGGGCACAGGAGATATGCTCGGGACGGACGCCCACGGTGACGTCCATGTCGCCGGTGCCCTTCTCGGTGAGAATCTTCTGAGCCTTGTCCGCCAGCTCAATGGTGGCGTCGCCCACGGAGATGCAGTACTTGCCGCCCTTCTTGGACAGCTTGCCGTCGAAGAAGTTCATCTGGGGAGAGCCGATGAAGCCGGCCACAAACAGGTTGGCGGGGCGGTCAAACACCTCCTGAGGGGTGCCGATCTGCTGAATGAAGCCATCCTTCATAATGACAATCCGGTCGCCCAGGGTCATGGCCTCGGTCTGGTCATGGGTGACGTAGATGAAGGTGGTGTTGATGCGCTGGCGCAGCTTGATAATCTCGGCACGCATCTGGTTGCGCAGCTTGGCGTCCAGGTTGGACAGCGGCTCGTCCATCAGGAACACCTGGGGGTCACGGACGATGGCGCGGCCGATGGCCACGCGCTGCCGCTGGCCGCCGGACAGGGCCTTGGGCTTGCGCTCCAGGTACTGGGTGATGTCCAGGATGGCGGCGGCCTCCCGCACCTTCTTGTCAATCTCGTCGGCGGGCACCTTCCGCAGCTTCAGGGCAAAGGCCATGTTCTCATACACCGTCATGTGGGGATAGAGGGCGTAGCTCTGGAACACCATGGCGATGTCCCGGTCCTTGGGCTCCACGTCGTTCATCCGCTTGCCGCCGATGATGAGGTCGCCCTCGGAGATGTCCTCCAGGCCGGCCACCATCCGCAGGGTGGTGGACTTGCCGCAGCCGGAGGGGCCAACCAGCACGATGAATTCCTTGTCCGCAATCTCCAGATTGAAGTCGTGAACAGCGGTTACCTTGTTGTCGTAAATCTTCTTGACGCCCTTCAGAGATACCGTTGCCATACACATGAGCCGTAAGGGCAATGCCTCCGCAAATACCCTCTCGCCCCCGGGGAGCGATACCCCGGGGACATTACGGCAGGTCTCCACACTGCCGCACCGCCGGCCAGCGGTTTTTCCTCCTTTTTAGCAGCTCTCCCGGTCCTATAAGAATGGAGTAGGGCCGGGAGGCCTGATTTTGGGGGCTGCGCTTCAGCGGCTGACCAATTCGCCGCGGAAGAAAATGTCTTTGATTTCCAAATCCTGGTCCAAAATGACCACGTTGGCCCGCTTGCCCGGCTCCAGGCTGCCCACCCGGCTAAAAATACCGATGGCCTTGGCGGGATTCACCGCGGCGGCCCGGACGGCATCTGCCAGGGGAATTCCGAAGGATACCGCGGTTTTCATGCACCGCATCAGGTCGGTGACCGAGCCGGCCAGGGTGCCGTCCGCCAGGGTGGCATGCTTACCCTTCACCGTGACGTCCTGACCGCCCAGGGTGTAAGCCCCGTCGGGCATACCGGCGGCCCGCATGGTGTCGGAGATGAGGATGACCCGCTTGGGTCCGAACATCTTGAACACCGCCCGCACCACCGCGGGGTGGATGTGGACGCCGTCGCAGATGAGCTCCACGCTGCACAGGGGAGTGTCCAGGGCGGCGCCCACCACGCCGGGGGCGCGGTGGCTGAAGGGGGGCATACCGTTGAACAGGTGGGTCACCTGCCGGGCCCCCAGCCGGAAGGCCTCCATGGCGGTGTCATAGTCCGCCGCGGTGTGGGCCAGAGAGACGGTAACCTCTCCCTCCACAGCCTCCACAAATTCCATGGCGCCGGGCTCCTCGGGCGCCAGGGACACCAGCTTCACCAGGCCGTGGGAGGCCGCCATCAGGCGGCGGAACATGGCCACGTCGGGGGCGTGAAGCCAGGCGCCGTTCTGGGCGCCCTTCTTGGCCATGGAGAGGAAAGGCCCCTCCAGATTGATGCCGCACAGGGCGGCGCCGGGCTTGTCGGCCTCCTTGTGGGCGGCAGCCACCTGGCACACCTTCGTCAGCTGCTCCTCCAGCAGGGTCATGCCGGCGGGGCAGATTTGGGTGACGCCCCGGGACAGCTCGTACTGGGCCATCACCTCCAGGCCCTTCGGGTCGGCGTCGGAAAAGTCATAGCCCTTGCAGCCGTGGAAGTGCAGATCGGTGAGGCCGGGAATCACATAGCAGCCGCTGGCGTCGTACACCTGCCCGTCACCGCTGGAGTTGGAGAGCAGACGTCCGTCAAAGCACACGTCCCGCTGGACGAAGCCCTCCTGCAGGTCAAAGACCTGAGCGCCGGTTATCCGCATACGGGTACACCCGCTTCCACCAGCTTGCTCAGGGCGGCCTTGTCACCCACCAGGGTCACGTCGGGGTGGAGCTGGAGGATGGAGGCGGGCACGTCCCGGGTCACGGGGCCGGCAAAGGCCTTCACCACCGCGTCCGCCTTGTCCTCGCCGCTGACCACCATCAGAATCCGCCGGGCATTCATAATATTCTTGATACCCATGCTCAGGGCATGGCGGGGCACCTCGTCCCGGCTCTCAAAGAAGCGGGTGTTGGCGTCAATGGTGCGGTCGGTGAGGGTGACCAGATGGGTCTCCAGGCCGAAGTCGTCGCCGGGCTCGTTGAAGGCGATGTGGCCGTTGTGGCCCATGCCCAGCAGCTGCAGGTCGATGCCGCCCAGGTCCTGAATGAGCTTGTTGTAGGCGGCGCACTCCGCCTGGGGGTCCTTGGCCAGACCGTTGAGCACGTGGGTGTTCTCCGGCTTGATATCAATGTGGTCGAACAGATTGTCCTGCATGAAGTAGCGGTAGCTCTGCTCGTGATGGGGAGACAGGCCCAGATACTCGTCCAGGTTCACGGAGCGGACCTCCGCAAAGGACAGATCCCCCTTCTTGTACCAGTCCACCAGCTGCTTGTAGGTGCCCACGGGAGTGCCTCCGGTGGCCAGACCCAGCACGCAGTCGGGCTTGTAGATGACCTGGGCGGAGATGATGTTGGCCGCCCGGCGGCTCATGGCCTGATAATCTTCCGATTGATAAATACGCATACCCATTCTCTCCTATGCTCAGCAATACTTGGCAATGGCGGCGGAAATCATGGCGGCGGCCTCGTCCACCACAGCGGCGTCGCTGTCAATGAGACCGGGCATGGGCTTGCGGACGGAGCCGCAGGCCACACCGTTCTTGGCCAGGATGGCCTTCATCACGGCGTACAGGTTGCCGTGGGCGGAGCACATCTTGTAAATGATGCGGCAGATGTCGTTCTGAATCTGCCGGGCGGGCTCCATCTCGCCCTTCTGGAAGTGGTCATACACCTTCAGGAAGAGCTCGGGCATGACGGCGTAGGTGCCGCCGATGCCGGCGCAGGCGCCCATGGCCAGGCCGGAGATGTACTGCTCATCGGGACCATTGAACACAATGATGCCGGCGTCCCGCCACATCTGGATGTCCTGGACGGGCATGGAGGAGTTCTTCACGCCGATGACCTTGGGATTCTTCTTCATCTCGGCCAGCAGAGAGGGGGTGAGGGCCACGCCCGCCAGCTGGGGGATGTTGTAGATGACAAAGTCGGTGTTGGGGGCGGCGGCGGAGATGTCGTTCCAGTACTGGGCGATACCGTACTCAGGCAGGTGGAAGTAGATGGGAGGGATGGCGGCGATGGCGTCCACGCCCAGGCTCTCGGCGTGGGCGGCCAGCTCCTGGCTGTCGGCGGTGTTGTTGCAGGCCACGTGGGCAATGATCACCACTTTGCCCTTGGCCTCGGCCATTACGTTCTCCAGCACCACCTTGCGCTCGGCCACGCTCTGGTAGATGCACTCGCCGGAGGAGCCGCCCACGTACAGACCGTTGACGCCCTTGCCGATGAGGTAGCGGGTCAGGGCCCGGACACCCTCGGGAGAGATGCTGCCGGCCTCGTCATAGCAGGCGTAGAAGGCGGGAATCACGCCCTGATATTTCTTCAAATCGCTCATTTCAATTTTCCTTCTCTCAAATTAATGATTTGGAGACAATGTGAAGCTTAGCCCTTGACAGCGCCCATGGCAATACCCTGGGTAAAGTACTTCTGGAAGGCAATGAACACCACCACGATGGGGATGGCCGCCAGCGCGGCGCCGGCCATGATGAGGCCGAAGTCGGAGGACATTTCGCCCTGGAGGTTGGCGATGGCCAGGGGCAGGGTCCAGTTCTTGTCGCTGGTGAGCATAACCAGCTGGAGGAAGTAGTCGTTCCAGGTGTTGACGAAGGTGAAGATGGCCAGGGCGCCGATGCCCGGCTTAATCATGGGGAACACCACGCTGAAGAAGGTGCGCAGCTCCCCTGCGCCGTCCACCCGGGCCGCCTCCAGAATTTCGTTGGGGATGGTCTCGGAGAACTGCTTCATCAGGAACACACCGAAGGGCCAGCCGACGGTGGGCAGAATGACCGCCCACAGGTTGTCGTTCATGTGGAAGAAGGTCATCTCCTGCAGCAGGGGGATGACGATGACCTGCTTGGGCAGGGCCATGGCGCAGATGATGATGGTGAACAGAATGGCCCGGCCGTAGAACCGCTTCTTGCCCAGGGCGTAGCCGGCCAGGGCGGCGGTGAGGCAGGTGAGAATCATGGCCATGGCGGAGATGAAGACGATGTTGAACAGCCACTTGAAGGCGGGATGCTCAAACAGGCGGGCGTAGTTGTCCACCGTGGGATTCTGGGGGAACCAGATGGGGTACTTGGCATTGATCTCGATGGCGTCCTTGAAGGAGCCGGTGACAATCCAGTACAGGGGGAACAGGAAGAAGATGGCCAGCAGGATGAGGACCACCGCGGCAAACACCTTGTAGCCGGTGGAGGTTCCGCTCAGATCAGTCGTTTTCGCTTTCATGTTCTCTCACTCCCCCCCTCAATCCGTCTTGACCACTTTGAACTGAATGGCCGAGAAGATGGCGATGATGATGGCCAGGATGACGCCGATGGCGTTGGCGTAGCCCAGATCGTTGAGCCGGTAGGCGGTGTCGTACACCTGATACATGATGGTCATGGTGGAATTCAGCGGGCCGCCCTTGGTCAGCAGCTGGATGAGGGCGAAGCACTGGAAGGAGTTGATGGTGGTGATAACCAGCACGTACAGGGTGGTGGGCATGATCTGGGGCCACTTGATCTTCCAGAACACCTGGAGCTTGGTGGCGCCGTCCACCTGAGCCGCCTCCACCAGAGACTGGTCCACGTTGCCCAGGGCCGCCACATACAGCACGATGGGCTGGCCGATGGAGGTGGTGAACAGAATCAGGATGATGAACCAGATGGCGGTGGAGGAGGTGCCCAGCCAGTCAAAGCCGTCCGTGCCCACCAGCTGGTTGAGCAGGCCGTAGTAGGGGTGGAGAATCCACTTCCACACCACGGTGATAGCCACGGAGCCGGTAACCACCGGCAGGTAGAACACACACCGGAAGAAGGAACGGGGCACCGAATGCATCTTGTAGATGGCGGAGCTCACCCACAGGGAGAAGGCGGTGACGGTGGGTACCGCCACCACCACGATGAGCACGGTGTTCAGGAATCCACGGTGGAAAATGGAGTCCTGAAACAGCTTGATGTAGTTGTCCAATCCGGCAAAGCCCTTGATGCCGCCCAGGCCGTACTCCATGAAGCTGTAAATCACACAGATAAACATGGGTACCACCACGAAGGACACGAAGAACACCAGACTGGGCAGCAGGAACAGATAGGCGGAAATGGTTTCTCTCCGGACCAGAGCTTTACTCATGCCGGAGAACTGGGAGCGTTTTTCCTTTTTGGGCTTCTGCTGGGCTGGGGCCGCTGCGGTATTTTGCGCCATGAGTCTCTCCCCTCTTTCAAAAGTAGTTTTGCTTTCCGGGACCCCCCGGGATAAAAAGCTGTGCCCGCCCCCTCACAGGGAGCGGGCACAACATTGCAACCTCACATGTTCAGCCGCTGAGTCAGGTTCAGCCGATGTTGGCGTTGGCCTGCTGCACGAAGTTGTCGGCGGCAGTCTGCACGTCGGCGCCGGTGGTCATAATCTCAGCCAGCATGGGCCACCACAGCGCGCGCTGCTCGGTCCAGCCGCCGGTCAGAGCATAGTACCGGCCCAGGTAATCGCTCATCAGAGCGAAGGGAGCGCGGACATCCGCGTCCTCAGCATCGGCATACACGTCGCCCCAATCGGAGTGCACGGGGAAGAAGCCGGTGACCTTCACAGCGTCAGTGCCGGCGGCCTGGTCGTTGCACACGAAGTCCACGAACTTCTTGGCGGCCTCGATCTTGGCCTCGTCGCCGTTGTTGAAGATACCGAAACCGTAGGGGCCGGCCATCTCCAGCTCGGGCACGCCGTCGTCAGAGGGGAAGGCCATGGCGAAGGGAGTGAACTGGGTCTGCTCAGCGTACTGGGTGTAGTTGGAGTAGTTCCAGCAGAAGGTGACAGCGGCAGTCTGGTTGGCAAATGCCTGGAGCTCGTCGGCAGCGGCGAAGCTGGCGTTGGCGCTCATGGACTTGTTGTTGACCATGTCCTGCAGCAGGGTCAGGGCCTTCACGTTGTTCTCGCTGTTGGCCAGGTAGGAGGTGCCGTCCTCGTTGACATAGTAGTCGGAGTACAGGTTGTTCACCAGAGCGCGGGTGCCCTGGTCGCCGCCCTGGGCGCCGCAGTAGATGATGCCGGGCACGGTGATGTCGATGGTGCCGGCGTCGATGGCGTCACGGACAGCCTCCATGGCCTTCACGAAGTTGTCGGTGGTCCAGGTGCGGGTGGTCTCGTCCAGGTACTGGAGAGCACCGGCGGCCTCAAAGGCCTCATAGTTGATGGCCATGCAGTGGGCGGCCACGCTCAGGGGATACATGTAATAAGTACCGTCCAGCTGAGACACGGAGGAGATGCCCTCGGCAATGTCGGAGCCGCTGGCGGACCACAGGTCGCCCAGGTCCACCATCAGGCCCTCACGGGCGTAGTTGCCCACAATGCGCTCGGGGCCCTCAAAGATGATGTCGGGGGCGTTGTTGGAGCTGATGGCGGTGGTCAGCTTCTGGTCGCCGTCCTGATAGTTGATGGGAGTAACGGTCACGGTGATGTCGGGGTTGGCCTCATTAAAGGCAGCCACGATGGAGTCCCAGGCAGCGGCATCGGTAAAGCCGCCGATGTTGAAGGACCACAGGCTCAACTCCACCGCGCCGGTGCTGGCGCCGCCGCCGGTTTCGCTGCCGCCGGCAGGAGTCTGGCTGCCGCCCTGGGAGTTGTTTCCGCTGCCGCAGGCGGCCAGGCCCAGGGTCAGGCCGACGGCCAGCAGAAGAGCAAGGGGTTTCTTCATCTTCATTGTCATATCCTCCTCATTTTTAATAAAATCGCTTCTTTCCTATAAAGAAACCGTTGTGTAGATTGTACAGTTTCATACAGGATTTGTCAATAGTGTTTCGAAAATTTTTTCTTTTCTTTTAAAATTGCAAATTTCTTTCAAAATTCGCCCCACCTAGATGTGTTTGTCGGAGAGTACCTCAGCTACCATTTCCTTCCTGGCGCGGCAGCCCTCCGGGTCACGGCGGCACACCTCATGGAAAAGCACATCCATCAGGTAGAGCTGGGCCACCCGGGCGGCCACCGAACCGCTCTGGAGCGGTCCCTCCCGGGAGCCGCACTGGAGCACAATGTCCGCGAAGGAAGCGCCGGGAGATTTGGGAAAGCGGGTGACCAGGAGAATCCTGGCCTTCCGCTCCCGGATAATCCTCAGGTTTTTCAGCAGCTCCTTGGTGGATCCGGAGTAGGAGAAGTAAATCACCACATCCCCGGGGGTAAGCTGGGAGGCGGCAATGGCTTGGAGGTGGGAGTCCAGCACCGCGGTAAAGTTCATCTGAATGGTGCTGAACAGATGGGCGCACTCCTGGGCCAGAATCATGGAGCCGCCCTGTCCCATGCACAGCACCCGTCCGGCGGACATCAGCATATCCGCCGCCCGGCGGATGGCGTCGGGGTGAATCAGCTCCAAGGTCTGGGTCATGGCCTCCAGGTCGGTGTCATACACCTTCCGGGCCATCTCCTGCACACTGTCCGCCGGCAGCAGCTTGCTCTCCCGGAGGGGCAGCTCGGCCCGCCCGGCGGTGGCGTTGGCGATGGCCAGCTTGAAGGCACTGTATCCCTTGTACCCCAGACGGCGGCAGAAACGGGAGATGGTGGCCTCCGCCACCCCCGCCTCCTCCGCCAGCTCGGAGATGGACATGAACTGGGTACGCTGCTGGTGGATGACCGCATAGTCGGCCACCTTCTTCTCCGCGCTGGTCAGCTCATAATATTCACTGTTAATCTTTTCAAATACATTCCCCAAGGGCATGTGCCCCCTTATTCCCGGCCGAGAATCTGTCCCAGCATCTGATCGCACATAATCAGCATCCGGGGCAGATGGAAGGGACCCTTGAAGGTAGAGCCCTTGCAGGGGGGCTGGGTGGGCTTGCCGTCCCGGCGGAGGTAGCCGTACCAGTCGCCGAATTCGGGATCGGAGAAGTGCTCCTTGCAGTAGTCCAGGGTGCGCTCAAACCAGGTGAGGTACTTCTCCTCCCCGGTGTCACGGTAAATCATCAGGGAGGCGATGAGAATCTCGTCATGGGGCCACCACAGCTTCATGTCGTGCTCATAGGCCTCGGGGGGACGGCCCAGGCAGTCGATAAAGTAGAGCAGTCCGCCGTACTCATAGTCCCAGCCGGCGTTGATGGCCTGGTCGAAAATCTTCACGGCGGTGGCGTGCTGGTCCTTGTCCCCCTTGCGGTTGGCGTCCTCCATCAGGAACCAGGAGCACTCGATGTCGTGGCCGGGATTGACCACCCGGCCCTCGGTGACGTCCCCCCGGAACTCGCCGTCGGGACCCACGCTCTCCAGGGTGCAGCCCAGCTCGGGCTTGTAGTGGTACTGGAAAATCTCGTTGACGCACTGCTGGGCCCGCTCATTGTACAGCGCCTCCTGCTCGGGGTCCACCCGGCGCAGCACGGAGGTGATGTTCAGATAAATCATGGGGTTGGCCAGGGCGCGGCCGGACCGGGTCTCGGGAATGGTCTTGGGGCCCATGCCGGTGGGGTCCTGAATCAGGCCCTGGTTCAGGTTCCAGATCAGATCATAGGCCGCCCGGGCGCGCTCCAGGCACGCCTTCTCCCCGGTGACGCCGTAGTACTCGGCGTTGGCGATGGCGTAGAAGCCCTCGGAGAAGCAGTACCGCCGCTGGCGGAGGGGCTTGCCGTCCCCGGTGACGGTGAAGTACATCCGGTTGCCCGCCTCCCGGTTGATGCAGTACTGCTCCATAAAGTCCAGGCAGCTCTTGCTGGCGGCCAGCCACTCCTCCTTCACACCGTAGGTATGGCACAGATAGGCGAACATCCAGGCACACCGGCCCTGCATCCACACGCTCTTGTCGGTGGAAAACACCTTGCCCTCCCGGTCCAGGCAGGTGTACACGCCGCCGTGAACCAGGTCCATGCCGTTTTTCAGCCAAAAGGAAACGCTCCGCTCCAGCTCCTCCTGAATCCATTTCTGATGCCCCTGCAGGCGAGCAGTCATATTCATTTTCATCAAACCACCTTTCTAAAAATAAAAGCCGGTCTCACTGAGTCCATCATACCCGCCAGTACAGTTTCCGTCAAGGGAAAAAGGAAAATTATTTTCAAAACCCTGAAAATATGCTTGACAGATTGAAAAAAACTGGTAGCCTATAAGCAAGGAAAGTTGTTTGTTTCTCACAACAAAAGGAGGATTCTTTATGAAGCATCTGGGAATTGAAGTACCTGTCAAGCATGTGCCCGAGCTGGACCCCGGCTTCCTCCCTCTGGGCAAATTCTGCACGTCCTTCCTGAAGGACGCCAAGAAGCCCCTGAACATCGCGGTGGAGCGCTCCGGCGGCGAGGTGTCCGTCTATCACACCTTTATCCACGGCACGGCCGACATGGCCGAGGCCGACCGCTATTACGTGGAGCGGCTGATCAAGACCATGCTGTGGTACATGGGCGGTTTTAAGGTATACATCAGCGGCGACAAGGACATCTTCGAGGCGATGAAGGCCACCTACTGCGTGGGCGGGGCCCGCTCCTTCGACGCTGATTTCATGTCCAACGTCTATGAGAAGCCCTTTGAGGTAGTGTACTGCGACGAGGTGCCCGCCCCGTACAGCAATCCCCAGGCGGTGGGCCGCCACATGGGCGGCTGCCGCATCGGCTTTGACGCCGGCGGCTCCGACCGGAAGGTGTCCGCCGTCATCGACGGAGAGCCGGTGTTCTCCGAAGAGGTGGTGTGGTATCCCAAGGTCACCGCCGATCCGGACTACCACTATGAGGGGATTGTGGCCGCCCTGAAGTCCGCCGCCGCGCACATGCCCCGGGTGGACGCGGTGGGCGTGTCCTCCGCCGGTATTTACATCGAAAACCGCACCATGGTGGCCTCCCTGTTCCTGAAGGTGTCCAAGGAGGACTTTGACGCCAAGGTAAAGGACATCTACATCCGGGCCATCACCGATACCTTCGGCGACGTGCCCTACGTGGTGGCCAACGACGGCGACGTGTCTGCCCTGGCCGGCGCCATGAGCCTGGAGGAGAACAACATCCTGGGCATCGCCATGGGCACCAGCGAGGCCGTGGGCTATGTGGACGCCAACGGCAACATCACCGGCTGGCTCAACGAGCTGGCCTTCGCCCCGGTGGATGTGAATCCCGGCGCCATGGAGGATGAGTGGTCCGGGGACATCGGCTGCGGCGTGAAGTACTTCTCCCAGGACGGCGTCATCAAGCTGGCCCCCGCCGCCGGCATCAACCTCTCCCCCGATCTGGCTCCCGCCCAGAAGCTGAAGGAAATCCAGAAGATTATGGAGCAGCCCAACTCCCCCGCCAAGGCCATCTTCCGCTCCATCGGCGTGTATCTGGGCCACTCCCTGGCGCTGTACCACCACTTCTACGGCTTCAAGCATGTGCTGCTGCTGGGCCGGGTCATGTCCGGCAAGGGCGGCGACATCATTCTGGAGACCTGCAAGCAGGTGCTGGCCGACGAGTATCCCGAGATTGCCGGGAAGATCAACCCCACCCTCCCCGACGAGAAGGCCCGCCGGGTGGGTCAGTCCGTGGCCGCCGCCTCCCTGCCCGAACTGAAGTAACCCTCCGCATATAAAAAAAGAGACCGCCTCGGCGGTCTCTTCAGCCTGTCGAAAAAGTCCAGCAAAAGCTGGGCTTTTTCTTTCATAAGAGGTAAAATAAGTAGCAGGTGGTGAAAAAGATGCTGGAACGAGGGAAGATGGACCGTAATGTGGTAGAGATGGTGGA
>CALWOL010000038.1 GCA_944383135.1 uncultured Flavonifractor sp. | reverse complement strand
AGCCGTAGCCGGCCACCACCACCGTCTTGCCCGCCACCACCAGGTTGGAGGTGTGCATGATGGCGTCCCACACGCTCTGGCCGGTGCCGTACTTGTTGTCATAGTAGTGCTTGGCCTTGGCGTCGTTTACCGCCATCATGGCGCAGGGGAGGATGCCCTCCCGCTCCCGGGCCTTCAGCCGCAGGATGCCGGTGGTGGTCTCCTCGCACCCGCCGATGAGGTTTTCCCCCAGGTCCGCGCACTTGCCCCCCAGCAGGTGGATCAGATCGCCCCCGTCGTCCACCACCAGGTGGGGCTTGAACTTCAGGGTTTCGATGAGCAGATTCTCATAGTCCGCCCCGAAGGCCCCGTGGATGCCGAAGGTCTCCACCCCCAAGTCGGCCAGGCCGGCGGCCACGTCATCCTGCGTGGACAGGGGGTTGGAGCCGGTGAGGCGCACCTGCGCGCCGCCCTTGGCCAGCACATAGCCCAGATTGGCGGTCTTGGCCTCCAGATGGACGGACACCGCCACCCGCAGCCCGGCGAAGGGCTTTTCCTTCTCAAAGCGGGCCTCGATTCCCCCCAGAGCGGGCATGAAATCCCGCACCCAGTCGATTTTCCGCCGGCCGGAGGGGGCCAGGGACATGTCTTTTACAATACTCATACGTCTCCTCCTTGGGGAGCGGCCGCAGAAAGACTGGGTCCGTCCCAGAAATCCAAAGTAAGCAGGGGCTTGGTCTTGCGGAACTGCTGCACCCGCCGGTGGAGGTCCAGCAGCTGCTCCGGCGTGGGAGAGGCGGGACCGCCGTAGGCCGGGCAGGTGAAGAACCAGCAGAACTTGGCTCCGGCGCGGATGACCCGGTCGTAATACTCCTCGGTGGCAACCCGCTGCCAGTTGTCCGTGGTGCAGCGGCAGGCCACGCCGAAGGGCAGCCTGTGCTCCCGCAGCAGGGCCGCCGCCCGGTCGGCGTCTGCCGGGTCCTCGTCCACCTGGATGGCAGGGAGCAGATTGCCCACCCGCAGCAAATCGGTGCACAGGGTTTGAGTAATGGAGGCGGGGGGCGTAAAGGCGGCAAAGACGCAGTCGCCGTGCTTGTTGCACAGCGCGATGCTCTCCTCCTCATGGGCCAGGGGGTTGCCGCCGCTGAAGATGAACAGGTGGCAGCCCCGGGCCTTGCGGGAATCAATCTCCTCATCCAGACTGTCAAATTCCATGGAGGGCCGCACCCCGAAAATGGAGGCGCCGCAGCCGGCGCAGTCCATGGCGCAGGGGAAGGAGGGGTCGATGATGACCGACCAGGGCGCGTTATCCTGGCCGAAGGCGGCCTCCCGGTTGCGGCGGGGCCACTCCAGCAGGCCGCCGTGGATGATGAAATTTTCAAAGATTTTTTTCAGTACCTGACTGTCCACGCCGGCATACATGCTTTTGATAAGCTGGTGCCAGTTGTTGTCCGTATCGGTCACAACCCGGTGGAGCAGCTCCCGGTAGGGAGGGGAAAGGGCCTCCCCGGCGTATTTGTCCACCCAGTCGATGAGCTTGGGCAGATTGGCGTCCGGGTCCCGTTCCAGATAGTCCATCGCCCGGGCAATTCCAAAAGCCCGCAGGCGGTTTTGCATGCTCATGGGTATGTGCGCTCCTTTCCCGGAGAAAGCCGATTTCATAATAAGATGATTGTATCATACAGGAGACGGGTCCGCAACGCCATAGACAAAACACAAATGCTGTTCAGTTTTCCGACAAAAGGGAGAGAGTGTCTAACAGACGCCGGGCATTGACAAGCCGGAGGAATGCGGGATATACTAACTTGGACTGATTTGTACCTTTCGGGAGTGAATTGTATGCGCGCGGGACTGATTACCTTCCATTTCGCCCACCACTATGGGGCGCAGCTCCAGGCCCTGGCCACCATGAGGGCCATCCGGAGCCTGGGCCATACCTGCGAGATTGTGGACTACCGCCTGCCCCACACCACCCACACCAACCAGATTTTCAAAAAGAGCAAATCGGTGCGCGCCCTGGCCTCCGATGCCCACACCGCCCTCCACTACGCCCCCTTCAAGCGCCGGTTTGAACGGTTTGAGGCCTTTGTGGCGGAGGAGATGACCCTCTCCCCCCGGCGGTACACCAGCGTGGAGCAGCTGCGGGCCGAGCCGCCGGAATACGATGTGTACGTGGCGGGCAGCGACCAGATCTGGAATCCCTATATTTTTTCGGACAGGCAGTTTGACCCCGCCTTCCTGCTGGACTTCGGAGGCGCGGTCCGGCGGATTGCCTACGCCCCCAGTCTGGGAGTGCCCCGCCTGCCGGAGGACAAGGCGGCCCAGCTGCGGGGGTATCTGGCCCCCTTCTCCGCCCTCTCCGTCCGGGAGAGGCGGGGACAGGTGCTGCTGCGGGAGGCGGCGGGCCGGGAGGCCCGGGTGGTGCTGGACCCCACCCTGCTGCTCAGCGGGGAGGAGTGGGGAAAGCTGGCCAGTCCGGAGCGCCGGAAGGGGCCCTACATCCTGTGCTACTTTGTCTCCGAGCCCGGAGAGGCCGCCCCCTACGCCCTGGCCCTGTCCCAAAAGACGGGGTGGCCCATCGTCCAGCTGGCGGGAGCCAGAAAGAAGGTGGACGGCGGGGCCGAGCTGGTCTTTGACGCGGGACCCCGGGAGTTTTTGGCCCTGTTCCGGGACGCCGCCGCCGTGGTGACCGATTCCTTCCACGGGGCCGCCTTCTCCCTGCAGTTCCGGAAGAACTTTTTTACCTCCATGTCCCCCAAGGAGCGGGCGGAGCCCACCTTCTCCCGGATTTACAGCCTGCTGTCCCGGCTGGGATGCGCCCAGCGGATCATTGGCCTGGACACCACCGCCTCTCTGGACGAGGAGATGGATTATGAAGCGATTTACCAGCGGCTGGAGGAGGCCCGGGCCGACTCCCTGGCCTATCTGAAGGCCGCCCTGGAGGGGACCGCCCTGCCGGCGGAGGCGGAGGAGCCCGCTCCGGCGGCGGGACCCGCCCTGTGCCGGCCGGAGCTGTGTACCGGCTGCACCGCCTGCGCCGCGGCCTGTCCGGTAAACGCCATCACCATGAAGCCGGACCACGAGGGCTTTCTCCGGCCGCAGGTGGGAGCAAGCTGTATTCTCTGCCGCCGGTGCGAGCAGGTCTGTCCCGCCCTGGCCCCCCAGGTGAAGGGCCCCGCCCCCGACTGCGCCCATGCCGTGTGGAACAACGACGGGGCGGTACGGCGGGAGAGCACCTCCGGCGGATTTTTCTCCCTGCTGGCCGACTATGTGGTGGAGCAGGGGGGCGTGGTGTTCGGCGCCGCCTTTGACGAGGGGATGACCGTGCGCCACATCCGGGCGGATACCCGGGCCGGGCTGGTTCCCCTCCGGGGCGCCAAGTATGTCCAGAGCGACCTGGGAGATACCTTCCGCCGGGTGAAGGGGGAGCTGGAGACGGGGCGGCTGGTGCTCTTTTCCGGCATGGCCTGCCAGGTGGACGGACTGAAGCGCTACCTGGGCAGGTCCTGGGACAACCTGCTCACCTGCGATTTGGTGTGCAACGGCGTGCCCTCTCCCGGGGTATTCCGGGCCTGGTTGGACAAGCTGGAGGAGGACCACGGGGCGCCGGTGACCGCCCTGCGCTTCCGGGACAAGTCCGCCGGCTGGTCCCACGCCCGCCTCTCCGCCCGGTTTGCCGACGGGGGGGAGCTGAGCCTGCCCCTCCACAACACCCCCTTTGGCCGGGGCTTCGGTATGCAGCTCTTCCTGCGGCCGGTGTGCGGACAGTGCCGCTACACCTCCGTCAGCCGCCCCTCCGACTTCACCCTGGGAGACTTCTGGGGCCTGGACGCCAAGCTGGAACTGCCCACTCCCAGGGAGGAGGGCATCTCCCTGGTGCTGGTGAACAGCGCCAGAGGGCAGCAGGTCTTTGACCGGCTGACGCCCCGGCTGGGCCAGGTGCGCCGTCCCCTGGACGAGGCGGTGGCGGCCAACCCCCGGCTGGATTTCCCGCTTACCCACAGTCCCCGCCGGGCCGTCTTTTTTGCCGCCCTGGCCGCCCTCCCCTTCCGGGAGGTGGAACGGCGCTTTCTGGCCCTGCCGTCCCTGCCCTACCGGGCGGCGGCCAGGGTGCTCACCCCGGCGATGAAGGAAAAGGTGCGTAAAATCCTGAAATAGTGTTTACAATTTGTTTGGGAATTTCCAACCGGAAACTGGTATGATATCCGGGACCATTTGGATTGGGAGGGAACATCCTTTGAGAAAATCCGTTGACACCTGGCTGGACCGGTTTGCATATGACCATCCCCGGTTCGGTATCCCCCACCTTATTAATTATATCCTGGTGGGCAACGTGGTGGTCTACCTGCTGGACATGTTTTCCAACGGCTACGCCACCATGCTGCTGGGGCTGGACTTTGCCAGCGTGCTCCACCTGGAGCTGTGGCGGCTGGTGACCTTCATCTTTGTGCCCGACGCCACCAAGCCCGTCTGGTTTGTGGTGTCCCTGTTCTTCTACTACTTCCTGGGCAACACCATGGAACAGCAGTGGGGCACCGCCAAGTTCAACCTCTTCTACCTGTGCGGCGCGGTGCTCACCTTCCTGGCCAGCATCGTCACCTATTTCTGGAGCGGCGGGACGATGGGGTATATGATTACCCTGTCCTCCGTCCACTCCACCCTGTTCCTGGCCTTTGCCACCCTCTTTCCCGACGCCCAGCTCCGGCTCTACTTCATCCTGCCGGTGAAGGCCAAGTGGCTGGCGGTGTTCTATGTGTTTGTGGAGCTGTGGGATATTGTGAGCCTGAACCGGGTATTCCTGCTTGTGTTCCTGCCGCTGCTCCTCCCCGCTCTGGTGGCCTCCTGGATTAACTACGCCCTCTTCTTCTGGTCGGATATCGCCGCCTTCTTCCGGCGGATTGTGGGCACCACCAAGCACCAGAACTCCAAGCAGACCATCAACTTCAAAAAAGCCACCCGTCAGGCCCAGCAGCAGAAGGGCTATCTCCACAAGTGCGCCGTCTGCGGCAAGACCGACACCGATTACCCCGACGAGGAGTTCCGCTACTGCTCCAAGTGCAACGGCTACTACTGCTACTGCTCGGAGCACATCCACAACCACGTGCACATTGAATGAACGGATACACGCGGCGGGCGGCCATAGGGCCGCCCGCCGCGCCTTTAAATGCGTGCCGCCGGGCTGGTGGTCCACTCCAGACCGCAGGGCCTGGGGGTGGGGAAGCACAGGCCGTACAGATCGGTGTACCGGCACTCCGCCTCAAAGAGGGCCCGGGCCGGGCCGTCCAAAGCTTTGACTTGGGCGGGCTTGGTGAGGATGGGGAGGGAACAGGTCTCCTTCATCCTGCGCAGGAGGCCCTGCCCCCGCTCATTGAGCCCCAGCACCCGCACATAGGGGACCGCCTCCGGGCGGTCCTCTTTGTTCAACCCCAAAAAGGCGCTCACCGCCAGCCGCCGCAGCCGGGCGTGGGTGTACCGCTTGGTCTTGGCCAGGGGATAAAAATCCTCCAGGGACTGGGCCGCCCGGGCCGCCCGGGCCAGCCGGGCGGGGAGCCCCTCCGCCGCGCCGCCGTCGGGGAGCGCGGCCCAGTCCGCCTCCCCCATGGTCCGCAGCCGGGCCAGCACCGCCCGCTCCGCCCAGGCCAGGGAGGCGGGCGGGGTCAGCCCCTCCAGGGCACCGCCGGGGAGCAGGGGAGCGGCCGCCTCTGCCCGCCCCTCCCGCAGCAGGGCGCGGATGGCGGAGGCGGAGGCGAAGCCCTCCGCCGTCTCCCCGCTGTCGTGGGCCGCGCCCCGGCGGGCCACGGTCATGGGGGTGATGGCGCTGCCCAGGGCGTGGAGCGCGCGCAGATACTCCACCCCCAGATTGTTGTTGGGGGCGGACAGGCAGGGACAGCCCGCCGCCGCCTGCCGGGCGGCGGGGAAGGAGAGCCCCCGGTCCAGGGCGGCCCGCAGCCGTTGGGGGTAGTCCGGCCCGTCCAGGGCGGCGGCGGCGGCCTGAAGAGCGGACAAATCCCCGTCCTCACTGCCGAAGGACAGCACATCCACCACCCCCGTGGCCTCCAGCAGGCCCACCGCCCCCCGGGCAAAGGATTCCGCCGAGGCCATGGCCCAGGGGGTGGGCAGCTCCACAATCAGGTCGGCGCCCCCCGCCAGGGCCGCCGCCGCCCGAGTCCACTTGTCCGCCACGGCGCAGTCCCCCCGCTGGACCCAGTGACCGCTCATCACGCACACCACCGCGCCCTCCGGCCCCAGGGCCTCCCGGGTGCGGGCCAGGTGAAACCCGTGCCCCAGATGGAAGGGATTGTACTCCGCCACAATGCCGGCTGCCGCCATACCTGTTTCCTCCAAAGGGAAAGGAGAAAAATTCCCGCTTTCCAGCAAAATATGGGTTGTCCTTTTGGGAAAAAAGGGATAAAATAATACGAGTAAGTTTATTTTACTACACAATGGTACGGCCCACAAGCCATAGTAAACTGTTAAGGAGAGATGGAACCTATGAAAGTTCTGGTCATCAACGCGGGCAGCTCTTCCCTGAAGTATCAGCTGATGGACCCCGAGACCCGGGAAGTGCTGGCCAAGGGCCTGTGCGAGCGCATCGGCATCGACGGCCGCCTGACCCACAAGATTCCCGCCAAGGACGCCAAGTATGAGTTTGAGATTCCCATGCCCACCCATGCCGAGGCCATTCAGTCCGTGCTGGACGCCCTGCTCTCCAGCGAGCACGGCGTGATCAAGAGCGCCTCTGAGATTGACGCGGTGGGTCACCGGGTGGTTCACGGCGGTGAGAAGTTCGCCTCCTCCGTGGCCATTGACGACGCGGTGATGGCCGCCATCGAGGAGTGCATCCCCCTGGCCCCCCTCCACAACCCCGCCAACATCACCGGCATCAAGGCCTGCCAGCAGGTCATGCCCGGCGTGCCCATGGTGGCTGTGTTCGACACCGCCTTCCACCAGACCATGCCCGCCAAGAGCTACATCTACGCCCTGCCCTATGAGTACTATGAGAAGGACAAGGTCCGCCGCTACGGCTTCCACGGCACCTCCCACCGCTATGTCTCCGCCCGGGCCGCCGCCATGCTGGGCAAGCCCCTGGAGGAGCTGAAGATCATCACCTGCCACCTGGGCAACGGCTCCTCCATCGCCGCCGTGGACTGCGGCAAGAGCGTGGACACCACCATGGGCTTCACCCCCCTGGCCGGCCTGCCCATGGGTACCCGCTCCGGCGACCTGGACGCCGGCATCCTGGAGTACCTGATGAACAAGTACGGGTACGACATGAAGGAAATGATGAACATCCTCAACAAGAAGTCCGGCGTGCTGGGCATTTCCGGCGTGTCCTCCGACTTCCGGGATATTGAGAACGCCGCCAAGGAGGGCAACAAGCAGGCCGAGCTGGCGCTGGAGGCCTTCCAGTACGGGGTGAAGAAGTATATCGGCGCCTATGCCGCCGCCATGGGCGGAGTGGACGCCATCGTGTTCACCGCCGGCGTGGGCGAGAACGACGCCAACACCCGCATGGCCGCCGCCTCCGGCCTGGAGTTCATGGGCGTGAAGATGGACGCCGAGGCCAACAACGTCCGGGGCAAGGAGACCGTCATCTCCGCCCCCGACTCCAAGGTGAAGGTGCTCCTCATCCCCACCGACGAGGAACTGATGATCGCCATGGACACCGCCGCCATCGTCAACGGCTGAGACAGCGCAGAAAACGGCCCGGGACTTGGAGAAAGTCCCGGGCCGTTTTACTTCTATCTGCACACGCGGCCGCGTGTTGTCTCTGGTCTGCCCCCACAGCCGGGGGGCAGTCACAAAGGCTGCCCGGTGGCTTGAACGCGCGGCAGTGGCATTTTTCCTTCCGCGCGTTCCCGGCGCCCGCCTTTATTCCTCTGACTTGGCTGTGTCTATAAGATACCACCTTTTTCCCCCGGGGAGTTGGACAGAATTTGAAAGTTATGTAAACGAATTGTGAACCCTGGCCGCTTTCGTATTGCGCCGGGCCCACGCCTCTGGTATACTGAGGACATCCAGAAAAAATGAGGTGACACCATGGCGGAGCAACAGGGACTGGTTCAAATCTACTATGGCGACGGAAAGGGAAAAACCACGGCGGCCTTCGGACTGGCCTTCCGCTGCGCGGGCTGGGGGAAAAGGGTAGTCATCGCCCAGTTTCTGAAGAGCGGGGCGGGCGGCGAGGTACAGGCGGCACAGCGTTTTCCCGAGCTGACGGTGCTGCGCACCAAGGACATTCACAAATTCACCTTCCAGATGAATGAGGAGGAGAAGGCGGCCACCGCCGTCAACTGTCAGGAGCTGTTCCGTCAGGCCACCGCCCTGGCGGCGGAGCAGGGGGCCCGGCTGCTGGTGCTGGATGAGGCCATTGACGCCACCTACGGCTTTCTGCCCATGGAGGAGCTGTGTGCGTATCTGGACCAGAAGCCGGAGGGGCTGGAGGTGGTCATTACCGGCCACAGCATTCCCCAGGAGCTGGCCGACCGGGCGGACTACATCTCCCACGTCCAAAAGGAGAAGCACCCCTATGACAAAGGAGTTATGGCCCGGAAGGAAATTGAGTTCTAAGAAAACCGGGGGCGCGGGTCTGAGACCCGCGCCCCCGGTTTTTCAGCCTCCCAGGGTCATGCCGCCGTCCCCGGACAGGCCGTCCTTTTCCAGCATCTGCTCCAGGACCTGCACGTCGGCGGCGATATCCATGGCGTCGTCCTGGAAAAGCTTATCCAGCTGCTTCTCAAAGCCGTCCACCACTTTATCCATCATGCCCTCAATGCGCTCCTTGGCCGAGCGGATGTTTTCCCCCTCCACCCCCTGCTCCTCCATCCGGGCATAGGCCTTGAGGATTTTCAGAGTGGTGGGCAGGTAGTAGTTCAGAAAGCTGCGCAGCTGGCCCGCACGGTTGGGGTGCTGCTTCTGGAAGGCAAAGATTTTGCCGGTGATTTCTCCGATGCGGTCAATTTTCCGGCTCATCACCTCGTCGTCAATGTCGTCGTTGAGCCGCCGGATTTCCCCCAGCACCGCGTTGTCGTCATTCATGTCCAGGGGAGCGTCCTCCGGCTGCTCCTCCTGTTCCTCCTGCTTGGTTTCCGGGGCGTCCTGGAGCCCCTCGTCGCTGAGAATCAGACGGCCGGTGGACATGTCCAGATAGCCTGTTTCTAAAATGCCGTCATCCAGCATATCCTGGAGGTCGGCGCAGGCCCTCCGGAAGGAGGTGGGCATGGCCTGGGCCAGGGTGGAGATGGACACACTCTCCCGCCGGCCGATCAGGGCTAAGTATTTCCGGAAGCGCTTGGCCTGCTTGTTGCGCCGTCCCCCCACCCAGGCCAGGGCCAGTCCCCCCAGGAAGAAGCCGGTGACGGGGGACATGACGGCCAGGGCATTGAGCAGGCCGGTGCCCAGCGCCACGGTGGGGAAGCCGCTGACCAGGGCGATGCCGAAGATGACGGCGAGGACAATGCCGGCCACCATCATACCCTTGCCCCGGTTCATATCCAGGGGTTTGCCCTGCCGGGCGCCGGCGGTCCCCCGCATTCCCTGGGTGCCCGGCGCCGCCTGCCGGGGCGGCTGCCAGGCGGCAGACTGCCGCCGCCTTTTCTCACCCAGCACCTTGCGCAGGAGCAGAAAGAGCCCGATGGGCCAGACACTGACCAGCAGAATTGCCGTAATAATCCAGTAGACCAAATCCTGGGAATTTGGCGTGTTGCGGTTCTGATAATTTGCCATGGGCCATGTCCCTCTCGATTCCAAATGTTTTTTCGCCTGCTATTGTAACACAGAAGTGTTAAAGATTCGCTGGATAACTTCTTTAAAAAAGATAAAAGATGAAGCTGATTTTATGATACCGCGAAATCTCCGGCCTGTAAAGCGCTTTCCTGCTTTCGGGTGTAACCGTTCTGTAATTGCATTTCCAACGCGGACTTACTATAATGGAGGACATTGAAGGGGGAAATCAAGCCCCAAATTGAGTGAGCCCCGTCAGACTGGCGGGATTTCTGGAGTGAGAATCATGGGATATGTGGAAGGAAAACGGGTGGAGCCCTCCGGCGGCAAGCCGGGGAAGGGCAAGCTTGTGCTGATTGTTCTTTTGGTGATCCTGCTGGTGCTGGCGGGAGGCTATGCGGGCCTGTGCGCCTATGCCGGCAGCGGGACCTTCTGGCCCAATACTACCATCGCCGGTGTGGAGGTGGGCGGCCTGACCCGGGAGCAGGCTGCGGATGCCCTGGAACAGGGTATGGCGGAGGCCCTGGCCGGGCGGTCGGTGGAGTTCATCTGTGAGGGCCGGACCTACACCGTGCCGGGAGGCGAGTTTACCGTCCATACGGAGGATGCGGTGAGTGCGGCGGCCGCCGCCCAGAACACCAATTTCCTTCTGCGGGGTGCCCGCTACCTGGCCGACCTGATGGGCGGGCAGCGATATTACGTCACCGCCGGCCTTGCCCGCACCCCCAAAGCGGTGGAGCAAGCCATTGCGGAGTGCGCGGACAAGGAGACCCAGACCACCTGGACCTTTGAAAACAATGAGCTGGTGTTCCACAAGGGAATTACCGGCCGCACCATTGACACCAAGGCTCTGATTGCCGCTTTGGAGGAGCGGATGGGACATCTGCTGTCCGACGATGAGCCCGCCGAGTATGCCCCCATTGAGGCTCAGGTTACCACCGCGCCCCCCGAGGAGCCCGACTTTGCCGCCATTCAGAGTGAAATCTGCGTGCCGGCGGCGGACGCCTATCTGGACGCCGACACCTATGAGGTGGTCCCCTCGGTCACCGGAGTGGACTTTGATGTGGAGGAGGCCCGGCGGCTGCTGAACGAGGCGGCGGAGGGAAGCGAAGTGACCGTGCCCGTCATCCTGACCGAGCCCAAGATTTCCACCGAGACCCTCCAGGCCAGCCTGTTCAAGGACGTGCTGGGCTCCGGCTCCACCAAGTGCTCCAGCCCCGCCGAGCGGTGGTACAACATCGACCTGGCCGCCAGCCGGGTCAACGGCACCATCCTCCTGCCCGGCGAGGTGTTCTCCTACAACGACCACTGCGGCCCCTACACCCTGTCCAGCGGCTACAAGAAGGCGGGCACCTACCAGAACGGTCAGAGCATTGATGCCACCGCCGGCGGCATCTGTCAGCTGTCCTCCACCCTGTACTGGGTGACCCTGAAGGCCAATCTGGAGATTGTGGAGCGGAACAAGCACGCCTTCAACGGCGGTTATATGCCGGTCATCGGCACCGACGCTACCGTGTGGAGCGACCAGCTGGACTTCCGCTTCAAAAACAACACCGAGTACCCCATCAAGATTGAGGCCTATCAGGACAAGAGCCACAACCTCCACGTGACCATCTACGGCACCGATACCACCGGCATCCACGGGGAGCCGTACAGCGTGGTCATCTCCAAGGTGCCCTACAAGAACACCTATCAGCCCAAGGACACCATCCCCGTGGGCAGCGAGCCTCAGCGGGACCCCAATTACAGCCGCTACAACGGCTATACCGTGGATGTGTACCAGAAGCTGGTGGACAAGGACGGCAAGACGGTGGACACCATCTTCCTCTACCGCAACACCTACAAGGCCTCCGATGCGGTGTACTACTACAATCCGGCGGACGCCGCCCGGCTGGGCATTGACACCTCAACCGGCCTGATGACCCTGACGCCGGTGACGCCTACCCCCAGCCCCACACCCACCGTCACGCCAACGGCCACTCCGACGGCCACGCCCAGCGCCGTCCCCTCGGCCAGTCCCACTCCGGCGGCCACGCCCAGCACCGCCCCCTCGGCCAGCCCCACCCCGGCGGAGACGCCCGGCGCTTCGCCCAGCGCCGCCCCCTCGGCTACCCCCACGCCCGCCGCCACCGCCACCGCGGGGCCGGGCATGGAGCCGGTGGACGAGAGCCCGGCTGCCTGACACAATCCAGCGCCATGCCCCCCGGCCCGGCCGGGGGGCATGGCTTTCACAAAGGAGAGAAAACCGTATGTTTCAAGGCTTTTCCGGCGCCACCGTGGACTTTCTGTGGGGAATCCGGTTCAACAACGAGCGGAGCTGGTTCGAGGCCCACAAGGAGGAATACCAGACCCACCTGCTCGCCCCCATGAAGGCGCTCAGCGCCGAGGTCTATGACCGCTTTCACGACAAACACCCGGACCTGCCCCTGGTATGCAAGGTATCCCGCATCTACCGGGACGCCCGGCGGCTCTTCGGCCGGGGGCCCTACAAGGACCATCTGTGGCTCAGCCTCCACCGCCCCCACGAGGATGGGGCCTTTGCCCCGGTGTTCTGGTTTGAGCTCACCCCGGAGAGCTGGTCCTGCGGTATGGGCTTCTGGCAGGCCCCGCCCCTGACCATGGCCAAGTTCCGGGCCCGGATGGACCGGGACCCGGCCCCCATGGAGCGGCTGACCCGGCGGCTGGAGCGGCAGGAGCGGTTTGTGCTGGAGGGTCCGGAGTACAAGCGGCCCAAACCGGCCCCCACTCCGCTGCTGGTCCCCTGGTACGCCAAAAAGAGCTTCAGCCTCAGCCATGAGGAGGGCCATTGCCAGCTGCTCTGGTCCCATGATTTGGCGGACGCCCTGGCGGCGGATTACGAGTTCCTGCTGCCCTATTATCAGTATATGGAATTGCTGGAGGGAGACCCGGACCCGAGAGGAGAATAAAAGTCCCGCCCGGGACGCATACTGGAGAGGCGAAATACCTCCGGAAAGGCGGCGGGCGGGACATGAGATGGAATTGGAGGCGGCAGCGGCGGCCCGGCGGGGTCCTGCTGCTGCTTTTTGCCCTGGCGGGGGCGGCGGTACTGGCCTGGCAGGGACGGCAGGGACCCAGCGTTCCGGCGGACGCGCCCCTGACAGGGGGAGAGACGGAGCAGCGCAGGCTTATCGCCCTCACCTTTGACGACGGACCCCGGCGCTCCACCACCACCGCCCTGCTGGACGGGCTGGCGGAGCGGGGGGTGAAGGCCACCTTCTTTCTCATCGGCGCCCAGGTGGAGGACAACCGGGATGTGGTGCGGCGGATGGACAGGGAGGGGCACCAGATTGGCATTCATACCTATGACCACGTCCAGCTCACCGACCTGAACCGGGCGGACTTTGACGCCCAGGTGGAAAAGAGCCGCGCCACCCTGAAGGCGGTGCTGGACCACAATGATTTCCTCCTCCGCCCCCCCTACGGGATTCTGGACGACAGCGTGAAGGCCTGGGTGGGCTGCCCCATTATCCTGTGGTCCATTGACCCGGAGGACTGGAGGGACCAGGACGCCCAGCGGGTGATTGGGGAGGTGGTGTCGGAGGCCAGGGACGGGGGCATCATCCTGATGCACGACATCTTCCCCGAATCGGTGGAGGCCGCCCTGGCCATTGTGGACGCCCTCCACACCCAGGGCTATTACTTCTGCACCATCGAGGAGCTCTTTGCCGCCCGGGGCATCCCCCTGGAGGCGGGGGAGAGCTACTGGAACGCCTACCCGTAGCAAAAAGCCCTGACGCATCCGCGTCAGGGCTTTTGTCAGTTCTTTTGGGCGATGGTGAGCATGTCGGCGGTGATATCGGTGGTATAGGGGTTGATGCCCTTGGTGTTGATGAGCTCCAGCAGCTTGTCGGGATAGAGCTCATAGCAGTAGGTCCAGCCATGGTACTGCACCATGCCGTCCCCCTCCAGCACCGAGGTGGTCAGGCCGCTGGAGAAGTCAAAGTACAGGGCCTTTTCCGCAAAATAGAGCAGGTCGGAGGCTGTCAGATCGGTCTGCACGTTTTCCAGAAAAATGTCATAGTAGGTGGGCAGCTTCTGGGGCTGGGACAGAGCCTTTTTCAGCACCGCTGTGAGCAGGTTCCGCTGGGTCTCGGTACGGCCGATGTCGGCGTTGGAATAGGCGTCGTAGACCTTCCACGTGCTGTCTGCTTCGTCAAAATAGGAGTTCTGCCGGCAGCGGGCCACCTTCAGCGCGTCGGAGCCGGACAGCCACTGCATCCCCTTGCTGAAATGAATATACAAATCCTGGGTGGGGTCCTCGTAGTTCATGTTCACCGGCACGTTGAAGTCCACCCCTCCGATGGCATCCACCAGCTTGACAAAGCCCCGGGTGTTGACCTTTACATAGAAGTCAATGGGGATGCCCAGAATCTTGGTTACCTCCGACTTGAGTCCTTCAATGCCGTTGTAGGCATACGTGCTGTTCAGCTTGTAGAAATGGCCGCCGTTGGACTGCTTCACCCCGTCAATCATGGTGTCCCGGGGGAGGGAGACCAGACCGGCGGTCTGGTTCACAGTATCGTAGGTGAGCACCATCATGGTGTCGGTATTGCCGCTGACCTGGTCGCTGGCCACCAGCAGGAAGGTGTAGGTATACTCCTTCCGCACCATCGCCGGCTCCTGGGAGGCGGCGGGCTGGGCGCTCTCCCCGGGCTGAGGGGAGCTCCGCGTTCCCTCCATGGCGGGGGGCAGCGGGTCCTCCGCCTGTTCGGGGGGGCGGGCGGCGATGCGCACCCCGGCATAGGTCACCACGATGACGGCGGACAGAGCCACCAGAATCCCATAAAGCGCCAGGCCAAGCCGGCGCAGGGGAGAACGGGCGGGCTTTCGTTTACGGGCCGATTTTCCGGCGGTTCTGGTTGTTCTCCCTCTCTGAGCCATGGGAGACGCCCCTTTCTCATTTTGTTATGTCAACAGCTGGTATTCAGTATACCCAATTAGACGCCGTCTGACAAGAGAAAGTTGCGCATCTTCAGAAGTTTGTCAGAAAAAAGCCTGCGGTACGGGGAAACCCGCCGCAGGCTCTCTTCACATCCGGGACTGAATGCTCAGCACCGCCGCGCTGAGGGCGTTTACTGCACCCAGAATATCCAGCAGCAGCTGGTTCTGCCGGACCAGGGCCTCCAGCACCCCGTCCAGCTCCGCCCCGCCGCCGGAGGGCCAGCCGGGACAGCAGCAGGGGATGGGATGTATGTACCGCTTCATGGGCTCCTCCCCGGGGCAGGGCAAATCCCGCTCCTCTCCCCGGCGCTCCAGCAGCTCCTCCGCCGCCCGGCGGGCCCGCTCCAGGATTTGCCCCTGGTTGTGACAGCAGCCTGACATGGTCGCCTCACCTCCTTTTCAACCCATTGTATGGGGGAGATTGGAAATTGGCGCTTGACTTTTTTCAAAAGCATGGTAGACTAACTGTATCATCTGAGACAAAATGGGAGATGAGGCGGGAACATGACCGGGGAAGGGGAGGCGCTGCGGACGCTGCTGGCCCAGAGCTTTTTATTCCGGGACGGCGGGGAGGAGGCCCTGGAGGCCGCCCTGTCCGACCGGCGCGTCATCCGGCGGCAGGCGGAGAAAGGGGAGGTCATCTACGACCCAGACCACTTTCAGCGCTGCCTGGGGGTGGTGCTGGAGGGAGAGGTGCAGGTCAATAAGGGGAGCCTGATTATGAGTGTGCTGAGGCGGGGAGACCTGTTCGGCGCGGCGGCCCTCTTTTACCAGCGGCCGGACTACGCCACCACCCTCACCGCCCGCACCCCCTGCCGCCTGCTGCTGTTTCCTCAGACCCTCATGGAGGAGTGGATGGGGCGCTGGCCCCAGGTGGGGCGCAATTATGTGCGCTATCTCTCCCAGCGGATCTGGTTCCTCTCCGGGAAGATTGACGCCCTCACCGCCGGTACCGCCCAGCGGAAGCTGGTCCAGTATCTGCTGGACTGGGGAGGGGAGGACGGGGTGGAGCTGGACTGCTCCCTCACCGGCCTGGCCGGACGGCTGGGGGTGAGCCGGGCCTCCCTCTACCGGGCGCTGGACGAGCTCCAGGCCCGGGGGGCCATCGCCCACCGGGGGCGGAGCATCCGCATTTTGAATCAGAAGCTCCTGGCGCATAACGTGGAATAGAAAGGAAAGAGATGCTATGAAGAAGAATCTGCTGGCCCTGGGCCTGGCCCTGGCCCTGGGTCTGGGCCTCACCGCCTGCGGCCCCAAGGCCGCCCCTGAGACGGAGACCACCCCTCCCGCCGCCGAGCCCACCCCCGTGGTGGAGAGCCAGGCGCCCGAGAGCGAAGCGCCCGCCCTGGAGGGCGCCGACATCAATCTGGGCCTGCTCAACGGCCCCACCGGCATGGGCGGCGCCAAGCTGCTGGCCGACAATGAGGCCGGGGAGACCGTCAACCACTACATCGTCACCCTGGGCTCCGACCCGGCCAACGACATCCTGCCCAAGCTGAACAACGGGGAGCTGGACATCGCCGCCCTGCCCACCAATGTGGCCGCCAACCTGTACAACAAGACCGGCAAGGTGCAGCTGCTGGCCCTCAACACCCTGGGCGTGCTCCACATCCTGGAGAAGGGGGACACGGTGAACTCCCTGGCCGATTTGGCGGGCCGGACCCTCTACGCCATCAACCAGGGCACCAACACCGAGTATGTGCTGGACTACCTGCTGACCCAGAACGGCCTGGACCCGGACACCGATGTGGACATCCAGTGGAAGACCAGCGAGGAGGTCACCACCCTCATGGCCTCCGGCCAGATTGATTTGTGCATGCTCCCCGTCCCCGCCGCCACCACCGTGCTGATGCAGAACAGCGAGGTGCGGGACGCGGTGGACCTGAGCGACGCCTGGACGGATGCCGGCGCCGCGGGCACCTTCACCATGGGCTGCGTGGTGGTGCGCACCGAGTTTGCCCAGGAGCACCCGGAGGCGGTCAAGGCCTTCCTCAGCGAGTATGAGGCCTCCATCAACTACATCAAGGACAACCCGGAGGAGGGGGCCGCCCTCATTGAGCAGTACGGCATCGTGCCCAAGGCCGCCATTGCCCAGGCCGCCATCCCCCAGGCCAACATGATTTTCGCGGCGGGCGAGGAGATGAAGTCCATCTCCAGCTACTATGAGGTGCTTTTCGCCGCCGATCCCGACTCCATTGGAGGTTCCATCCCCGATGACGCCTTCTACTACATCGCGGAATAACCGGACAAAGAAATTACTGCGCGTTGTCATACCCCTGGCCTTCTGGCTGGGGGTTTGGCAGCTTGGGGCGGCTTTTATGGACTGGCGCACCGGGGGCTACGGCTCCCTGCTCCTGCCCACTCCCCTGGAGGTGGCCGGACGGCTGGGCGCGCTGGCGCTCCAGCCCGCCTTCTGGCAGGCGGCGGGGATGAGCCTGGGGCGCATCTTTGCCGGGTTTGCCCTGGGGGCGGCGCTGGGGACGCTGGCGGCGGTGGGCACCGCGGCCCTGGCCCCGGCGGACTGGGTGCTCACCCCCGCCATTAAAGTGGTGCGGGCGGTGCCGGTGGCCTCCTTCATCGTGCTGGTGCTGCTGTGGGCCCCCTCCACCGGAGTGGTGCCCGCCATCGTCTCCGCCCTGATGGTGCTCCCGGTGCTGTGGGGCAACGTGAGCCGCGGCATTGCCCAGACCGACGGGAAACTGCTGGAAATGGCCCGGGCCTACCGCTTCGGCCGGGCCAGGACCCTCCGGCTGGTGTACCTGCCCTCGGTGCTGCCCTATTTTGCCAGCGGCTGCGCCACCGCCCTGGGTCTGGCCTGGAAGGCGGGGGTGGCCGCCGAGGTGCTCTGCCTGCCCGGCCTGGCCATCGGCACCCGGCTGTACCGGGCCAAAATCACCATGGAGACCCCCGATCTGTTTGCCTGGACGGCGGTGGTCATTGTCCTGAGCTTTGTGCTGGAATATGCCCTGGGTCTGCTGTTCCGGCGGATGGGAGGGGGAAACACGTGATTTCGGCGGAGAATATTACCGTCCGTTTTGAGGACAAGCTGGTGCTGGAGCGGTTTTCCCTGCAAATCCCGGACACCGGCCTCACCGCCCTGTCCGGCCCCTCGGGCTGCGGCAAGACCACCCTGCTGCGGGTGCTGGCGGGACTTCAGGGAACGGAGGTGGGGACGGTGAGCGTGCCCTCCCGGCCGGTGCTCCTCTTCCAGGAGGACAGGCTGCTGCCCTGGCGGACGGTGGGGGAGCATATCGCCGACGTGCTCCCCAGGTCCCGCCGGGGGGAGGTGTCCCGCTGGCTGGAGCTGGTGGAGCTGGCGGGGGAGGAGAACCGCTATCCCGCCGCCCTCTCCGGCGGCATGGGGCGGCGGCTGGCCCTGGCCCGGGCCCTGGCCCTGGGGGGCGGCCTGCTGCTGCTGGACGAGCCCTTTACCGGCGTGGACTTCCCCCGGGCGGAGCGGATTCTACGCCGGATCCGGGCGCTGGGGGTGCCGGTGCTCCTGTCCAGCCACGAGGGGGAGGTGGTGGCCCTGTGCGACAGGGTCATCCCCCTGGAGGGTCCGCCCCTGCGGGTGAAGTCCGAATAAAGATTTGATTAAAAAGAGCGAAAGCGTCTTGCGCTTTCGCTCTTTTGTGCTACAATGCACTCATCCAATTCAGGGAAAGGCAGCACAAAACCATGACAAATACCACGGCGACAAAGGAAAAAAGACGGCTCCGCTGGCCCCGCCTGGCCCTGTCGGAGGGAAAATACCGCTGGATTGGCCGGGGGGTGCTGGTGCTGGCCCCCCTGCTGGCCTTCACTCTGGTGGAGTACCTCAATTATAACGACCCCTGGCGGGACTTCACGCCGGTGCAGATTGGCCTCAACCTCATCTGGTACTACCTGCTGGAGCTGCTCTTTTATTTTGCCCGGGGCCGCCGGGTGTCGGCGGCCAAGTGGGCTCTGGGCATTGCCTGGGGCTTCGGCATGGCCAACCACTACCTCATCTCCTTCCGGGGACGCACCCTGTTTCCCGGGGACTTTCTTACCCTGGGTACCGCCGTCAATGTGGCGGGAAATTACGACTACACCCCGGACCAGATGCAGCTGACCTCCCTGCTCCTCCTGCTGCTGGCCCTGCTGGCCCTGTCCCTGCTGCCCAGAGAGGGGCGCATCCCCTTCGCCTGGCGGCGTCTGCTGCCCCCGGCGGGGGCGGCGGCGGTGGTGCTGGCGGTGTTTTTCGGCACCGGCTTTGTGGAAAAGCAGGGCATTGAGCCCTCCATGTGGACCACCCGGGGCAACGGCCTGTTCCTCAACTTCTCCGTGTGCCTGAAGTACATGCGGGTGGAGAAGCCGGAGGGGTATTCCCGGGAGAGCCTGGAGCGGCTGGCCCAGGGCACGCCCGCCGATGTGGGGTCCGTCACAGTGACGAACCCGGACGGGTACACCCGTCCGGTGAATGTCATTGTCATCATGGATGAGTCCTTCTCCGATCTCACCGTCCTGCCGGGGGTGGAGACCAACCAGGACGCCATGCCCTTTCTCCGCTCCCTCACGGAGAACACCATCAAGGGCTATGCCTATTCCTCCGTGTTCGGCGGCACCACCGCCAACTCGGAGTATGAGTTCCTCACCGGCAACACCACCGCCTACCTGCCCGCCGGTACAGTGCCCTACCAGATGTATGTCTCCGACGGGGACCCCACCCTGGTGAGCCAGATGAAGGCCCTGGGCTACACCGCCATCGCCGCCCACCCCTACCGCTCCTCCGGCTGGAACCGGCCCGCGGTGTACAGCGATTACGGCTTTGATGAGGTGTATTTTGAAAGCGACTTCCAGAACCGCACCTATATGCGGGGGGACGAGAAAAACGGGTATGTCACCGATCAGTGTGACTATGAAAATCTGATCCGGATGTACGAGGA
>CALWOL010000037.1 GCA_944383135.1 uncultured Flavonifractor sp. | reverse complement strand
CCAGCAAAAACAGGGGGTTGGTGAGGTTCAGCTCCCGGATATACCGGGAGGAGATCAGCAGGTCCTGCTTGTCCACACTGAGGGCCAGGGTGGCCTTGGTGGTGGCCTTCTCATCCCCGATGGCCATAATCCGCAGGTTGATGGCGTAGAGGGCCAGCTGGGTCAGAATGCCCGCCAGAATGGCGGGGATACCGCAGGCGGTGTGGAGCAGGCCGGTGACCAGTCCGGCCAGCATACCGATCAGCACCGCCATCAGCAGGGCCAGCCAGGGATTCCACCCCAGGGTGATGCACAGGGCGGCCACCGCGCCGCCGGTGGCTAGGGAGCCGTCCACCGTCAGGTCGGCAATGTCCAGAATCCGGAAGGTGGTATACACCCCGATGGCCATGATGCCCCAGGCCAATCCCTGTCCGAAGGCGCCGGGCAGGGAGTTGAAAAATGCAAACAGGACGTCCATGGATTCGCCTCCAAAAGTTTGAAATCTCAGCTATTATACCAGCAAAGAGCGGAGAAGGAACGTTCCTTCTCCGCCCAGTTTGTCAAAAAGCCTCGCAGAGTTCGCGCCCGCGGGCGCGAAGAAGTTCCAATCCGTGTTCAGCCGCGACATGTGCGTGGCTGAACACACTGCTCAGGCTGCAAGTGTGGGTTTTGTCCGCCGGAGGCGGGCAAAACCTGCATGCGGCAGACTGCATCCTACTCGAAAAAGTGGCGTCCGCCACTTTTTCGACAGCCTCAGCGGAGAAGGGAAGTCCCTTCTCCGCCCTTTTCAGACGTTGGTCAGGCGATGGGCTCGTAGTCCTCCGGCATGGTCAGCCCCAGCGCCTCGCAGTTGGCGGCGTTGTACATCTTGGTGACAGTGGGGGCGTACTGGATGGCCATGGTGGAGATATCCCCCTCGCCGGTGAGAATCTGAGCGGCCATTTCGCCGGTGGCATAGCCGATGTCGTAGTAGCTGATGGACAGGGTGGCCACGCCGCAGCCGGAGCAGATGCCGCTCTCGCCGGCAATCACCGGCACCCCGGCGGGGATGACCACATTGGCAATGGTCTCGGTGTTGGCGGCGGCGGTGTTGTCGGTGGGGATGTAGATGACGTCGGAGCCGTCGCAGGCGGTCTGGGCCACCGAGGACAGGTCGTTGACGTCGGTGAAGGCATACTGGGTGCAGGTGTAGCCCATCTCGGTGAGGTAGCCCTCAATGGTCTCCACCTGGTAGACCGAGTTGGGCTCGCCGGAGCAGTACAGCAGGCCCACGTTCTGGGCCTCGGGGAAGAGCTCCTGGAGCATGTCGGCCTGCTGGTCCAGAGGGGCCAGGTCGGAGGTGCCGGAGATGTTGCCTCCCACGGTGCCCGTCCAGTCGGTGATGGTGAGGGCGGTGGCGTAGTCGGTCACCGAGGTGCCCAGAATGGGGATCTCAGCGGTGGCGGAGGCGGCGGCCTGGAGGGGATAGGTGGCGTTGGCCAGAATCAGATCCACGTTCTCAGCCACAAAGCCGTCCATAATGGTGGCGCAGTTGTTGTACTCGCCGCCGGCGTCCTGTTCCTTGAACTCCACCTGATTGGGCAGCAGCTCGTTCAGGGCGTCCTTGAAGCCCTGGGTGGCGGCGTCCAGGGCGTCGTGGGTCATCTGCTGGCAGATACCCACGGTGTAGGAGGCCGTCCCCTGGGCGGGGGTGGTGTCGCCCGGCTCACTGCTGGGGGTTTCCGCACTGCCCTGGGTGCCGCCGCAGGCGGCCAGGGTCAGGATCATGGCGCCGCTCAGCGCAAGAGCGGCCAGCTTCTTCTTGTTCATTTCTGGTTCCTCCAATTCCTACTGCTCTTTAGCTCTTTTAAGGGCTAAAGCAATATGTTGCGTTTTATTATAGACAGATTCTCCCCCCTTGTCAACGGTAAACTTCACAGAATCTTAAGAATACCGCTCCGCCTTTCTTTGGGTTTCCGCATAGACTTTTGGGACAGGTTATGGTAAAATGGCTTGATATTATGGACACAATCCAATCGGAGGCAGTTGATTTGAGGACAGATGTTTTAGGTGTGGGGTTTGATAATCTCACCCTGGCGGAGGCCGGAGCGGCGGGCGCCGCTCTGGTGGAGGCCGGTGGTTTTCACTACGCCGTCACCCCCAACCCGGAGTTTCTTCTTACCGCCCGGAAGGACCCCGCCTTCCGTCAGGCCCTGGCCCAAGCCGATTTGGTGCTGGCTGACGGCGTGGGCGTGCTCCACGCCGCCAAAATTCTGGGCCGCCCCATGAAGGAGCGGGTGCCCGGCATTGAATTTGCCCAGCGGCTCATGGCCTGGATGTCCGCCCACGGCAAGCGGCTGTTTCTGCTGGGGGCCAAGCCCGGCGTGGCCGAGCTGGCCGCCGCCCGGCTGAAAAGCCGCTATCCCGGTCTCATCATCTGCGGCACCCACGACGGGTATTTTAAGGAGGACGAGCCGGTGGTGGAGGCCATCCGGCAGGCCGCCGCCGACGTGGTGTTTGTCTGTCTGGGGGCGCCCAAGCAGGAGCTCTGGATGGTGAAAAACGGCCCCGCCTCCGGCGCCCGTCTCATGGTGGGGCTGGGGGGCTCTCTGGACGTGTTCGCCGGAGTGGTGGAACGGGCGCCGGAGGCTTTTCAGAAAATCGGTATGGAGTGGCTTTACCGGCTGCTGAAGGAGCCTCAGCGCTTTGGCCGGATGGCCAGACTGCCCCTGGTGCTGGTCTATGCGCTGGGCAGCCGGATAGGGGGAAAATAAGATGGCGGGAAAGCTGATTGTGCTGGAGGGCACCGACGGCTCGGGCAAATCCACCCAGTTTCAGCTGCTGTGCCGGCGGCTGGAGCGGGAGGGGATTGCCTTCCGCAGGCTGGTGTTCCCCCAATACCAGGAGCCCTCCTCCGCCCTGCTGCGGATGTACCTGAATGGGGAATTCGGCTCCCATCCCTCCGATGTAAACCCCTATGCCGCCTCCACCTTCTACGCGGTGGACCGGTACGCCTCCTGGAAAAAGGTGTGGGGGGAGTACTACCGGGCGGGGGGGCTGGTGCTCTCCGACCGGTACACCACCTCCAACGCCGTCCACCAGGCCTGCAAGCTGCCGGAGGGGCAGTGGGAGGCGTTTTTCCGCTGGCTGTTTGATTTTGAGTGCGGCAAGCTGGGCCTGCCCCTCCCAGACCAGGTCTTTTATCTGGACATGCCCACGGAGCGGGCGGTGGAGCTGCTGCGCAGCCGGGAATCGGCTACCCACACCAAGGGGGATATCCACGAGGTGGATACCGATTACCTGGCTCTGTGCCGGCGCACCGCCCTGCGGGCGGCGGCGGAGCTGGGCTGGGAGCGTATCCCCTGCCTGGGAGAGGGCGGCGCGCTGCGCAGCCCGGAGGAGATTCATCAGCAAATCTGGGCCAGGCTGGCCCAAACCATATGTTGAGAGGTGCTTGTAAACATGGTCGCGATTTTGCTTGGAACCGGATTTGAAGAGGCGGAGGCCCTTGTCCCCGCCGATCTGCTCCGCCGCGGGGGGGTGGAGGTGGCTCTGGTGGGGCTTACCAGCCGCCAGGTAACGGGCAGCCACAACATCACCGTCACCGCCGATTTGACCCTGGCGGAGCTGGACCGGGACAGTGTGGACCTGCTCATGCTCCCCGGCGGGCTGGGCGGTGTGGAGGCCATCAGCTCCGACGTGCCCGCCCAGGCCCTGATTCAGTACTGCTACGACCACGGCCGCTGGCTGGCCGCCATCTGCGCCGCCCCCACCATCCTGGCCAACCTGGGGATGCTGGACCGCCGCCGTGCGGTGTGCTATCCCGGTATGGAGGATCTGATGGGCTCCGCCGTGGTGCAGAAGGGGAGCAGCGTGGTGGTGGACGGCCACATCGTCACCGGCGAGGCCGCCGGCTCCGCCTATCCCTTTGGCCTGAAGCTGGTGGAGGTTCTCAAGGGGCCGGATGCCGCCGCTCAGGTGAAGCATGCCGTCCACTATCACGGCTGAGAAGGCCGTCCTTCGCCGGGCCCTGCGGAAGCGGCTGAACACCCTCTCCCCCGCCCAGCGTCAGGCCAGCGACGCGCTGCTGTTCCGGCGGTTTCTGGCGCTGCCCCAGGTGGCGGCGGCGGACACTCTGCTGCTCTATCACGGCATGGGGGCCGAGCCGGACACCTCCCATCTGCTCGCCCCTCTGTGGGCGGCGGGCAAGCGGCTGTGCCTGCCCCGCTGTCTGCCGGGAAACCGTCTGGAGGCCCGGCTCATTCAGCGGGATACCGCGCTGGTACCCCATCCCTGGGGCATGCTGGAGCCGGGGATGGACTGTCCGCTGGTGGCTCCGCCGGACATTCAGCTGGTGCTGGTGCCCGGCCTGGCCTTTGACCGCTCCTGCGGCCGGCTGGGTCAGGGGGGCGGCCATTACGACCGCTGGCTTGCCGCCTATCAGGGCTTTACCGTTGCCCTGTGCCGGGATATGGCGCTGCTGGAGCGGGTGCCCCGGAGCAGCCATGACCGGCCGGTGGATGTGGTGATTACCGAGTCCGGGCTGTACCGCCTGTCCCGGACGGAGACCGGCGAAAGCGGGGCCTGAGCCCCGCCCTCGCCCGGATAGGTACCGCTCTCAGCAGCAGCTCTCGCCGCAGCCGCAGCTGTTGCCGCAGGAGCAGGAGCTGCCGCTGTTGCCGCAGCAGCAGCAGAGGATGATGAGGATCAGAACAATCCACAGGCAGCTGTTGCCGCCCCATCCGTTATTGCCAAAACACATGCGCTTCTCACCTCGCTTGCTTGAACTGAGCCATCTTATGCGGGAGAGGCAGCGGTGTTTCCAGGCGTACCGTCGTTTTTCTGTTAGGAGTTGAATCCATGTCTCAGGAAGATTACCGCGAAAACGAGCGCTATGAGCGCCGGAGCCACAGCAATCAAGGGGGGCGGCGCGTGGCGCCCTCCTCCCATTCCGGGCATTCTTCCGCCCCCCGCCGGCGGAAGCGGCGCCGGCTGGGGGCGTGGGGGGTGCTGATTTACCTCCTCTTTGTGCTGGGGGCGTCGGCTCTGCTGGCCGGTGTGGGCTGGCTGTGGGCCAACGACGTGCTGGCCCTGAACAAGGCCGAGCACACCGCCGCCGTGGAAATTGTGGAGGGGGACACCGTGGACGACGTGGCCGACAAGCTCAAGGAGCAGGGCCTCATCGAGTACAAATTTGTCTTTAAGCTGTTCTGCGCCTTCACCCACGTCTCTGGCAAGGCCGGGGAGGAGGACGCAAAAATCACCCCCGGCACCTATGAGCTGGACACCGACATGGACTATCGGGCCCTGATTTCCAGTATGGGCTCCTCCTCCGCCAGCCGGATGATCACCACCGTCACCATTCCCGAGGGCATGACAGAGGCCCAGATTTTCGCTCTGCTGGAGGAGAAGGGCGTGTCCACCGCGGCCCAACTGGAGGATACCGCCGCCAACTACGACTTCAACTTCTCCTTCCTCAAGGGGGTCCAGCCTCTGGGCGACGCCAAGCGGCTGGAGGGCTACCTGTTCCCCGACACCTATGAGTTTTATATGGGTGAGGACCCGGTGAATGTGCTCAACAAGATGATTCTCCGCTTTGACGAGGTATTTACCGAGCAGATGCGCACCGATATTCAGGCGGCGGGCTACACCATCAATCAGGCGGTTATCATCGCTTCCATGATTGAAAAGGAGACCGACGGCCACGATCAGGGCAAAATTGCCTCCGTCATCTACAACCGTCTGGAGAACCCCACCAGCGAGACGGCGGGCTATCTGAACATCGACGCCACCATCCTGTACGCCACCGGCGGCACCGAGGTGGATTTGAACGCCGACACCCCCTACAACACCCGCACCCATACCGGCCTGCCTCCCACGGCCATTGCCAGCCCGGGCACCGACGCGCTGAAGGCGGCGGTCTACCCCGAGTCCACCAAGTACTATTACTATGCCCTGGGGGACGACGGGACCCACTCCTTCTTTGCCACCTACCGGGAGCAGCAGGACTTTATCGCCACCCAGGAGCTGTATCAGAAATGAGCAAACGGATTGAGCTGCTCTCCCCCGCCGGAGACATGGAGCGGCTGAAGATGTCCCTGGCCTATGGGGCGGACGCGGTGTATCTGGCGGGCACCGACTTCGGTATGCGGGCCTTCGCAGGCAACTTCACCCCCGAGGAGCTGAAGCAGGCGGTGGCCCTGTGCCACAGCCATGGGGCTGCCGTCCACGTCACCTGCAACACCATGCCCCGGAATGAGGAGGTGGCCCGCCTGCCGGAGTGGCTGGAGTACCTCCAGGCGCTGGGGGTGGATGCCGCCATCGTGGCGGACGTGGGAGTGCTCTCCCTGCTGAAGCGGTACGCCCCCCGGGTGAAGGCCCACATCTCCACCCAGGCCAGCATCTCCAACTACCAGTCCGCCGCGGCCTGGTACGACCTGGGGGCCAGCCGGGTGATTCTGGCCCGGGAGCTGTCCCTGGAGGAGATTGCCCAGCTCCGGGCCAAGGCCCCCAGAGAGCTGGAAATTGAGGCTTTTGTCCACGGGGCCATGTGTGTCAGCTACTCCGGCCGGTGTCTGCTGTCCAACTATATGACCGGCCGGGACGCCAACCGGGGGGCCTGCGCCCAGCCCTGCCGGTACAAGTACGCCCTGGTGGAGGAAAAGCGCCCCGGGGAGTACTTCCCCATTGGGGAGGATGAGGGTGGGGCCTTCATCCTCAACTCCCGGGACATGTGCATGATTGACCACATTCCGGAGCTGATGGCGGCAGGGCTGGATTCCCTGAAAATCGAGGGCCGGGCCAAGAGCGCCTACTACGCCGCCATCGTCACCGCCGCCTACCGCCACGCCATTGACGCCGCGGCGGAGGGCGTTCCTCCGGACCCGGTGTGGCGGGCAGAGGTGGAGAAGGTGAGCCACCGCCCCTACTCCACCGGCTTCTACTTCGGGCAGCCGGGGCAGTATACCGGCGACGCCCGGTACATCCGGGAATGGCAGGTGGTGGCGGTGGTCACCTCCTGCGACAGTGAGGGGAACGCCCTGCTCTCCCTGCGGAATAAGTTCTCCCAGGGGGACGCGCTGGAGCTGGTGGGGCCCGACGTGGCCGCCGTCCCCTTCACGGCGGGAGAGATGACCGACGGCGACGGCCTGCCCCTGACCCAGCCCCGCACCCCCCAGATGGCCTTTCACATGAAGCTGCCCCGGCCGGTGCCCCCCCTGTCCATTCTCCGGGCCTGCCGGGAAAATTCCTGAGAAAAAACGTCCAGACGAATTTCGCCTGGACGTTTTTGTGACCTCAGCGGCTCCCCAGTCGTTTTATAGACAAAAGGAGGGCGGAACGATGGAGGAAGAGCAAAAGCGGCGCTTTGAGGCAAGCTACGACGCATACGGCGCCATGGTCTACCGCCTGGCCATGGTGTATCTGGGCCGGCAGCCGGACGCCGAGGACGTCACCCAGGAGGCCTTTTGCCGGCTGCTGTGGCGGGCTCCCCCTTTTGCCGACGAATCCCATGAGAAGCGATGGCTGCTCCAGGTGACGGCCAACCTGTGCAAGGACCAGCTGAAGGGGTTCTGGCGAAAGCGGGCGTCGATGCTGGGGGCGGACATTCCGGCGGAGCATCCGGAGGACCTGGGCGTGCTGGAGGCCATTCTGGCCCTGCCGGAGCGCTACAAGGGCCCCGTCCACCTCCACTACTACGAGGGCTATTCGGTGGCGGAGACGGCGGAAATCCTGGGTCTGTCCCCCTCGGCGGTGAAAATGCGGCTGATGCGGGGCCGGGAGCGGCTGAAGCTGGAGCTTGGAATGGAGGGACTGGTATGAATCTGGACGAATACAAAGGCGCGCTGGACCGGATGGTCCCCGCCCCCGGTCTGAAAAACCGTATCCGGGATACCCTGGACGCCCCCGCCCCCATTGTCCGGCCCCGGCGGCGTGCGGGCCGCGCCGTCCTGGCGGCGGCCGCGGCGGTGGCCTGTACCGTTCTGGTGGCCATGGCGGCCAGCCCGGAGCTGCGCACGGCGGTGCTCACCTTCCTCCGGCTGGAGGAGGCCGAGCAGGTGCCCGTTCCCACCGGCGGCAGAGAGACGCCGGAGCTTACGCAAAGCACCATCGACCAGCAGGTGGAGGCCCAATACATCTCCCTGCCCAGCGGATTCGGATGGAGCTATGGCGACGGGGTGCTGTACCAGGCCGAGCAGGCGGACGACGGCTCCATCCTGGCCTTCCACTACTGGACCATCGGAGCAGACGGGCTCATCCCTCTGGAGACCCGCGCCACCGCGTTTTCCACCCTGTGGGACGGGGTGACCTACACGGACACCGTCTACTGGTGTGAATACCAGGGAGAGGTCTCCTGCTATAACAACGGCACCGCCGGTATGGCCCTGGACTACGACTGCACTGTCTCCACCCTGGAGGGCCGCACCGACGTGGTGCTCCTCACCCTGAGCCAGGGCAGCCAGATCAACTACCGGGAATATCCGGTGCTGCTGGACCTGACCACGGGGGAAGTTACCGGCCTGCTGGAGGGCACCGGCTGGGAGACGGCCGCCCCTCTCACCGAGGTGCAGTGGGCGGACGACCTGTCCGCCGCCATTCTGTCCAGCGACCGGACAGGATGGTACTACTGCGACCGGGCGGCCGGCACCACCGTCAGCCTGAACCAGCTCACCGGCCTGGAGGTGTTCAGCGCCTATTTTGCCCACGGCGGCACCCTCATTCTGCTCACCCGCTCCGGCCCTGACGGAGACTGCTACGACATCTGGACCTGGCAGCCGGACAGCGGCACCCTGACCCAGACCTTCTCCCAGCTGCCAATCTATCACAGGCGGGAGGCGCGGCCCTGGGGCTTCCAGTTCTTCTTCGGCGGCGGGCGGGGTATCTATGTGGCGGAGGACGGCGCCCTGTCGGTGCTGGATCTGCGCACCGGCGGCACCACCGCCGTGGAGGGCTTCTCCCTGGCCCAGTGGAGCGCCCCCACCTTTCTGGCCAATTGCACCGGCTCCAGGGTCCTGTTTGCCAACTATGACGGCCAGGCCGAAGGGCTGGGCGTCTCCAATCTGGGGGTAATGGATTTGGAGGCGGGTACCTTCACCCTGCTGGACCGGGACAGCAGCGCGGACCTCTACGAAGCCAGCCTGGGCTGGTTCGACGAAAACCGGGTGGCCATCTGGGGCCACGCCTCGGAGGACTTTACCCAAGCCTGTCTGTATCTCTACCGCTTCTGAACAGCCCGTAACCCTCCCCTTTCGGGGAGGGTTACTTATTGTTTTTCAATAAATTTATATTGACTTACAGATGTGTCTGTGGTAGGATGGCCCTGAAAGGAGGGGTACGCCATGACGCCTTCCCCCGCCTCCCGGTTTGGGGGCTTTGCCGCCGGGCACTTCGTGGTCACCGCCATCTGTGCCCCGCTGCTGTTCTGCCTGCCCTATTTTTTTGATACCGCCGTCACCCCGATGGGCGGGGTGTGTATGATGGCCCTCTACCTTCCGGCGGGGTGGATCGTGTCCGCCCTCCGGGGCTGGGAGCGGCCCGTTCCCAAAGATGGCCTGAAGGCTGTCCTCTGCCCCGCCCTGTTTGCCTGGGGCTGGGCTCTGGCAGGCTGGCTGCTCGCCCTGAACGGCCAGTATCTCCCGCCTTGGGGCATCGTGGGGATTTATATGCTCCTGTCCACCTGCTTTTTGGCAGCCCCTTCCTTTGTCCTGATGCTGAATTCCCTGGATCAGATTGCCGACGTCACCGTCTGGAACGCCTTTGGTCCGGCCTGGTACGGGTGTATCTTTCTGGCGGGGCTGCTGCCGCCGCTGCTGTTTTTCCTGGGCTCGCTGCTGCCCCACGGAGGGAAAGCAGATTTTCCGCAACAAAGGCGTGGTTTTAGCGGTTGACAACGGCGGAAAATGTGATAAAATAACATGGTTAAATGCGATGACGAAGCCAATCGGACCACGCCGCGTCCAGCGAGAGGGGATGGTGCAAGCCCTCCGCGATACGGGTCCGCAAGCCACTTCACCAGCCGCCCGGGAGGACCGGGACGAATCATCCCCGTTACCGGATGCAATGAGATGCGCCCTTTGGGCGCAAATCAGGGTGGTACCGTGGAGGAAGCCTTGCTCCGCCCCTGACCTGGGGGCGGAGCTTATTTTTTGCAGAAGAGGAGATTGAATCACATGCCCAAGAAATTCGGCCTGAACGAACTGCGAGAGATGTTCCTGTCCTTCTTTGAGACCAAGGGACACCTGCGCCTGCCCAGCTTTTCCCTGATTCCCCAGAACGACGCCTCCCTGCTGCTCATCAACAGCGGCATGGCCCCCATGAAGCCCTTCTTCACCGGCGAGCAGGAGCCCCCCCGTCACCGGGTGACCACCTGCCAGAAGTGCATCCGCACCGGGGATATTGAGAACATCGGCCACACCGCCCGCCACGGCACCTACTTTGAGATGCTGGGCAACTTCTCCTTCGGGGACTACTTCAAGAAGGAGGCCATCCACTGGGCCTGGGAATTCCTGACCAGCCCGGAGTGGGTGGGGCTGGACCCCAACCGGCTCTATCCCTCCGTCTTTGCCGGCAATGAGACCACCCCCGCCGACGACGAGGCCTTCCGCATCTGGAATGAGGAAATCGGCATCCCTGCCGACCGCATCTTCAAGTTCGGCAAGGAGGACAACTTCTGGGAGCACGGCTCCGGCCCCTGCGGCCCCTGCTCCGAGATCTACTATGACCGGGGGGAGCAGTGGGGCTGCGGCAAGCCCGGCTGCACCGTGGGCTGCGACTGTGACCGGTATATCGAGGTGTGGAACGTGGTGTTCTCCCAGTTTGACAACGACGGGGAGGGCCACTACACCGAGCTCAAGCAGAAGAACATCGATACCGGCATGGGGCTGGAGCGTCTGGCCTGCGTGTGCCAGGACGTGGCCTCCCTGTTTGACGTGGACACCGTGATGAACATCACCAACAAGGTCAGCGAGATTACCCACGCCCACTACGGCGAGACCGCCGCCAAGGACGTATCCCTGCGGGTCATCACCGACCACATCCGCTCGGCCACCTTTATGATCTGCGACGGCGTGCTCCCCTCCAACGAGGGCCGGGGCTACGTGCTGCGGCGGCTCCTCCGCCGGGCCGCCCGCCACGGGAAGCTGCTGGGGGTCAACGAGCCCTTCCTGTATGAGGTGTGCGACACCGTCATCCATGAGAACGAGGGCCACTACCCCGAGCTGCGGGAGCGGCAGGAGTATATCACCAAGGTCATCCGGGTGGAGGAGGAGAACTTCGCCCGCACCATTGACGGCGGCCTGAAGATTTTCAACGACATGCTGGACGGCCACAAGGCCAAGGGGGAGACCGTGTTCTCCGGCGCCGACGCCTTCAAGCTGTACGACACCTACGGCTTCCCCATCGACCTGACCATCGAGATGGTAGCCGAGCAGGGCATGACCGTGGACGAGAAGGGCTTCCAGCATCTGATGCAGGAGCAGAAGGAGCGGGCCCGGAAGGCCCGGGAGGCTCTGGGCGATTTGGGCTGGGCCGGTGTGGAGTTCGGCAAGGACGTGCCCGAGACCGCCTTTGTGGGCTATGAAAATACCGCCGTCGGCGACGCCAAAGTGGTGGCCCTGGTGGTGGAAAACGAGCAGGCCGAAGAGCTGATGCCCGGTGTGGAGGGCATCGTGGTGCTGGACAAGACTCCCTTCTACGCCGAGATGGGCGGCCAGGTGGCCGACCACGGCACCATCACCGCCGGCGGCGCCGTCTTTACCGTCACCGACGTGCAGAAGAACAAGGGCGGCAAGTATATGCACTACGGCAAGCTGGCCGGCGGCGCCCTGAAGCTGGGGGACACCGTCACCGCCGCCATTGACGTCAATCGCCGGAAGGCCATTATGCGGGCCCACTCCGCCACCCACCTGCTGGACAAGGCGCTGCGCACCGTGCTGGGGGACCATGTCCACCAGGCTGGCTCCCTGGTGGAGGAGGATAAGCTGCGCTTTGACTTCACCCATTTCTCCGCCATGACCGCCGAGGAGCTGGCTCAGGTATCCGCCATGGTCAATGAGGCGGTGCTGGAGGGCTATGACGTCCACACCGACGTGCTGCCCCTCGAGGAAGCCAAGAAGAAGGGGGCCATCGCCCTGTTTGGCGAAAAGTACGGCGACACCGTCCGGGTGGTGGACATGGGCCACGGCTACTCCGTGGAGTTCTGCGGCGGCACCCATCTGGACAACACCGCCAAGGTGGGCGTGTTCCACATTGTCAGCGAGTTCTCCGTGGCCTCCGGCGTCCGCCGGATTGAGGCCACCACCGGCGCCCAGTCTCTGAAAATTATGAACCAGAACCAGCAGAAGCTGTTCGAGGCCGCCGCCGTACTCAAGGCCAAGCCCGGCGAGCTGCGGGAGAAGGCGGAGCAGACCATCTGTGAGCTGCGGGAGCTGCGCCACATGGTGGAGAAGTTCAAGGCCAAGGAGGCCGCCGGCGAGACCGAGCGGTTCCTCATGGGCTGCCACCCGGTGGGGGATCTGAAGGTCCTCACCGCCACCCTGCCCGACGCCGACGCCGCCAAGCTGCGTCAGATGGGCGACATGCTCCGGGACAAGCAGCCCGGTATCGTGGCGGTGCTCTCCGCCGTCAACGACGGCAAGATCACCTTCCTGGCTGTCTGCGGCAAGGAGGCGGTTGCCCACGGCATCAAGGCCGGTGACCTGGTGAAGCAGGTGTGCTGCTGCTGCGGCGGCAAGGGCGGCGGCAAGCCGGACTCCGCCATGGGCGGCGGTTCCGACGTGCTGAAGCTGGATGACGCCTTAGCTAAGGTAGACGACTACGTGGCGGAGAAGCTGGGCGTGTAAATTACCTGCCGGTTGTTCAGACCGGCGTCATCCAGCTCCGCCGCAAGTGCGGCGGTTCAAGCGTTTTGGCCCGGCTCTGCCGGGCCAAAACCTTGATGCCGGGCGGATTCACTCCGCCCGAGCAGAGTTTATCCCGGGGCCCCCACATGACTGTGTCGTGTGGGGACTGACGCCTTAGCTAAGGTAGACGACTACGTGGCGGAGAAGCTGGGCGTGTAAGCATACGAAAAGAGGGCCCGCGGAACAAAGTTCCGCGGGCCCTCTTGTTTCCGTTACTCGTCCAGGATGGCCTGGGCGGCGGCCTTGATGACCTTCACCGCCGCATCAATGCCGATGCGGCTGTTGATGCACAAATCATACTCCCGGCTCTGGCCCCAGCGGCCGGTGGCAAAGTAGTTGTAATAGGACGCCCTGGCCTTATCCTGGCGAATCACATAGCTCTCCAGATTGGCCTCCGTCACGCCATACTCCTCCCTGGCCCGCCTGATGCGCTGGTCCAGGGGAGCGTTGACAAATACCTTGAGCACGTGGGGCTCCTCCCGGAGGATGTAGTCGGCACAGCGTCCCACAATAACGCAGGACTCCCGCGCGGCGGCGGCCTTGATGACCTTGGCCTGGGCGATAAACACCTGGTCTGGCACGGAGGGGGTGGCCACCGTGGTGTAGAGGTCGTACAAAAAGCTGTTGGTGGGCCGCTGATGCTCGGTATCCCGGATAAAGTTTTCGGAAAAGCCGGTTTTCTTGGCCACCTCGGTAATCAGCTGCTTGTCGTAGAAGGTGATGCCCATCTCCTCCGACAGCTGCTTGGCGATGAGCCGCCCGCCGGAACCATATTCCCGGCCGATGGTGATAACGATGTGCTTCATACGGACACCTCCTGTTCTGTCTTTAGTATAATACAGTTTGAGGCATTCGTCAAAGCACTTTTTACTGGCGGATGCCGGTGCTCCCGGAATACCGGGAGGGCAGCACCTGCTGAATGGAAAGGCCGTCAATGACGTCGTCCTCCCACATCTGGAGCAGGGCCGAGGGCTGCGCATACACCAGGGCGCCGTAAATCTCCACCCCGTTCTCCGTCACGTAGTCCAGCGCATCTCCGAAATCCAGGCTGTCCACGGGCCCGGCCAGGGCCTCCACCGCCTCCGGCCGGTCCGCCAGGTAGGTGAGCAGGGTGGTAAAGTGCTGCCTGGCGGCGGCGCCCACAAACTGGGCCTTGCTCGTCTCGGTGAAGCTGCGCCCCACCATCTCCTCCCACATCTGGGTATAGGAGAACATGGGGTATTTTTCGGTATCCGGCGCCGCCGCCAGGTAGGGACAGTCCTGGGTCTGGTAGCCGATGAGCTGCTGGTTTTCCTCCGCCGTCCGCACCGCGGCCCACCGGAAGGAGAGCGTGCCGTCCATGCGGTAGCCGTCATACGCCGTCTCCAGCCGGGCAAAGCCGATGGGGTTGAGCCGCTCCGGGAAGTGGAGCCACACCGCCAGGTAGGAGGTCTCCGGCAGCTGGAGCAGATAGTCCACCTTCTCCTGGCCATAGCTGCTGCCGCGCAAATCCTTTCCTGTCCCCACCACAGCCTCCATGGCCAGCAGCTCATATCCGCCTTGCGCGGAGGGGGTAATCCAGCCTCCGCTGCCATATTCGCCGGGGTCCATGGTACGGCTGATTTGCCTCTGCTCCCCCGTCAGCCAGTCCTCCGTCACGTAGGTGAGAGCATACCTTCCAAACCCCAGGGACTGGGCCTGGACATCCCTCACCATCTGCCCCGGCATCAGCAGGCTGTACAGGGCGGTCAAATCATAAATGGCGTCGCTGTACTCCGCCTGGCCCACGGTCTGGGCGTTGGGCTGATAATAGAGGGCGGCCACCAGGGGATTGACCACAAACTGCACCGCCAGCACCACTGCCAGCACGATAGCCGCCGCCCACAGGGCGGTGCGGCGCAGCCGGCGGTTCATGGTCCGCTTCACCTGCTTTGCCTCCGCTCCGGAGGCATCCAGCGCCCCTCCGCCCCCCTCCAGCGCCTCCAGGCCCTCCGCCAGATAGTCGGCGATGGCCTCGCTCTTCTCCAGCTCCGCCTCCACCAGCGCCCGCTCGGCCTGGGTGGCGGTGCCGTCCTTGTATTTCTCCAGCAATTCCCGGAACGTCATATCATTCCCTCCAATCTGCTTTTCAGCTTCTTCCTGGCCCGGCACAGCATGGTCCGGGCCGCGCCGGGGGTGATGCCCATGGCCGCCCCCACCTCTTTCAGGGAGAGCTGGCCGTAATAGTAGAGCGTGATGATTTCCCTGTCCAGAGGACTCAGCTGCTGCACCGCCTGGTAAACCGTCCGCCGGGTCTCCTCCCGGATCAAGTCCTCCAGCATGTCCCCCTCCCCGGTCAGCCGTTCCGCATCGGGGGGCCCCCCGGTCAGGTGCTTCCGGCGGCGGCACTGGTCCAGCCACAGGTTGCGGCACACCTTGAACAGCCAGCTCTTCCAGCTCTCCTCCCCGCCCTCCAGGGAGAGCAGGGCCCGGCAGAAGGCCTCGCTCACCAAATCCTGGGCCTGGGCCCGCTCCTGGCAGAGGGAGAAGGCGTAGAGGTACAGCTCTCCGGCATACTTGCGGTAGAGCGCCTCCAGTGTGTTGGGCTCCACGTTCCTCCCCCCTTTCACTCAATAAACGCACCAGGGTGAAAAAGGTTACACCCCGTCATTCTGTTGCACGCTAAAGTGCAGATTGGTGCAATACTTACAAGTTTTCACCAAAGGCATCCAGTGTTTTTGCAATTAAAAAATTTTTACTTGCATTTTCTGGGATGCCGCATTATAATAGCACCAGCATGTTTGAGCGGGTATCCCGGTCCTGCTCTCAGTGTATCAAAATTCGGCGGGTCCGTCCATCAGGGCCGCCATGCAAAGGGGTTTGCAGTATGGCATTCAACATCACCAATTCGTACCTTCAGGGCCTTTATGAAGGGGTCTGCAAGAAGAACTCCCATGAACCCGAATTCCTCCAGGCCGTGGGCGAGGTGCTGGAATCCCTCCAGCCCGTGTTCAATCAGCGGCCCGAGCTGGCCGGCTACGGCATTATGGACCGCATGGTGGAGCCCGAGCGCAGCCTGCTCTTCCGTGTCTCCTGGGTGGATGACCAGGGTCATGTTCAGGTAAACCGGGGCTACCGGGTGCAGTTCTCCACCGCCATCGGTCCCTCCAAGGGCGGCCTGCGCTTCCACCCCTCCGTCAACCTGTCCATCATCAAGTTTCTGGGCTTTGAGCAGGTGTTCAAGAACTCCCTCACCGGCCTGCCCATGGGCGGCGGCAAGGGCGGCTCCGACTTTGACCCCAAGGGCAAGAGCAGCAACGAGGTCATGCGCTTCTGCCAGTCCTTTATGACCGAGCTGCAGCGCC
>CALWOL010000036.1 GCA_944383135.1 uncultured Flavonifractor sp. | reverse complement strand
GTGTATTTCTGCGCGTTCATATCGCGTCACATCCTTTCTGGCGGGCGGATGTGGGCATCCGCCCCTACGATAGAGGGGTTCTACCATACGCCGTAGAGGCCGATGCCCACATCGGTCCGCCGGGCGGAAAACGGGAAGGAGCCGGTCAGCCAAGGCTGACCGGCTCCCGCGCGTTCAAATCAGTCGATGGCAATCCGGCGGGTCTCGGGGACCACGGGGACGGCCTTGGGCAGGTTCAGCTCCAGGATGCCGTTCTGATAGGCGGCGGTGATGCCGCTCTCGTCAATGCCGGTGATATCGAAGGAGCGGGTGAAGGAGCCGTACTTCCGCTCCCGGCGGATGTAGGAGCCCTTGTCGTCCTTCTGCTCATTGTGCTCCTTGTGCTCGGCGGTGATGGTCAGAATCCCGTCCTTCACGTCCAGCTTGATGTCCTCTTTCTGGAAGCCGGGCAGCTCAGCTTCTAAAACAAACTTGTCGCCGGCGTCCCGGATGTCGGTGCGGAAGGCGGGCAGGCTGGCGTTGTTGCCCTGGAAAAAGCTGCGGGCGAAGTTATCAAAGGTATCGAACACGTTGTCGTTGCTGCGCTCAAAAGGAAGCATACCAAACATAAAGAATCTCTCCTTTAAATTTCAGATTTTTGGGGGTTAGCAGTCTGGGAATCAAATTGCTAATTTGTCGGATATTGCATGGCGCTCATCCTCTTTCCGCCCCGTTTTCCGGAGCTTATCTCGTTTTCTGATTGTGATTATAGAGGGATTCTATGAACAAATATACAATAAAATATGTCTAAACTGTAAACATTAGCACTCTTCAAATGAGAGTGCTAAAACGCGCCGGGGGTTGCCGAAGGCTGAAAAAAGAGGTATAATGCCCCAAATACCGGGAAGGAGGACGGATATGCCACGGAGCAACGACCTGGGCCGGGACGCGGTATTTCCCCTGGTGTGCCGCCTGGCCATCCCCACCATGCTGGCCCAGCTGGTCAGCGTGCTGTACAGCATTGTGGACCGCATGTATATCGGCAACATCCCGGAGGTGGGGAATCTGGCCCTGGCGGGAGTGGGGGTGTGCGGGCCCATTGTCACCCTGCTGGGCTCCTTTGCCACCCTGGTGGGCCTGGGCGGCTCCCCCATCCTGGCCATGCGCATGGGGGAGGGCAACCGGAAGGAGGCCGGCCGGGTGCTCTCCAACAGCTTCCTCATGCTGCTGGTGCTCTCCGGGGTGCTCACCGCCCTGTTTCTGCTGGGGAAGGAACAGCTGCTGTGGTGGTTCGGGGCCAGCCCAGCCACCTTTGGATATGCCAATACCTATCTCACCATCTACACCGCCGGCACCTTTTTCGCCCTGATGGCCACGGGGATGAACAGCTTTCTCATTGCCCAGGGCTTCTCCGGCCTGGGCATGGCCACGGTGATGCTGGGGGCGGTGCTCAACATCGCCCTGGACCCGGTGTTTATCTTTGCCCTGGATCTGGGGGTGGCGGGGGCGGCCGTCGCCACGGTGCTCTCCCAGCTGGCCTCCTGCGCCTTTGTGCTGTGTGCCCTGCTGCGGCGGAAGATGCCGGTGCCGCTGAGATGGGGCGGCTTCTCCCGGCGGATCATGGTCCGGGTGGTCACCTTCGGCCTGTCCCCCGTCCTCATCATCGCCACCGACAGCGTGCTGCTCATCGTGCTCAACACGGTGCTCCAGCGGTACGGGGGCGCGGAGCTGGGGGATACCCTGGTGACCTGCGCCACCATCGTGCAGAGCTATCTGCTCCTCATCACCATGCCCATGGGGGGCCTGACCCTGGGCACCCAGCCCGTGATCAGCTTCAACTACGGCGCCGGGGACGGCGGTCGCATCAAAACCGCCCTGAAATCCATCGTGGGTCTGTGCCTGGCCTTCTGCGCCCTGATGATGGTGGTGACCCACACCCTGTCCCCCCTCTTTGTACGGCTGTTTACCCAGGACGGAGAGCTGGCCGCCCGGTCGGTGCGGTACATCAAGGTGTTTACCGCCATGATTCTCCCCCTGGCGGTGCAGTATCCCCTGGTGGACGAGACCACCGCCCTGGGCCATGTGCGATTGGCCCTGTTCTGCTCCTTGTTCCGCAAGAGCGTGTTTCTGACCTGCCTGCTGCTGCTGCCCGCCCTGGTGTCGGCGGAGGCCACCTTCCTCTCCGAGCCCATTGCCGACGCGGTGGCGGCCACTGTGACCACCTGCCTCTTCCTCCACTTCTTCCCCAAAATCCTGGCCCAGCGGGCGGGCGGCCCGGCGGTATAGGGCCGGAGCCGTGAAAAGCCGCAAAAAACGTCCCGGAGCGCAGCTCCGGGACGTTTTTCCTTCGGTATGGACTTAATGCTCCTTCCGCTGGCACTTCTTGGGGGTGACGCAGGTGCCCTCGGCGATGGCCACCACGATGGGCTCATCCAGGAAATCGGCGGCGGAATCGCTGATGTCGGGGCGGGGCACCGCCACCTTGCGGGCCTCAAACTTCATCTTGCGGGAGGTGTTGCCAATGTGGGTAATCTCACCGTATGCCTCAATGAAATCACCGGCGTAGACGGGCGCCTTGAACTCAATGTTGTTGTAGGCACAGAACAGGCCCTCGTCGCCGTCACACTGAATCAGCAGCTCGGTGGCTACGTCGCCGAACAGATGAACCATGTGGGCGCCGTCCACCAGGTTGCCGCCGTAGTGGGCGTCCTTGGCAGACATGCGCAGGCGAATCATCGAGGTATACTTTTTCTCGTCCATGTCGATTCCACTCCTCATTCATATATTGTGAATACGCACAAAAATGGGGACAGATAAGCTAGTATCATTGTACGTCTCTTTGAGGGGCTTGTCAACCACGGATATTTATGCTATAATTTCGCTTTTCTGATTTATCGAGAGAAAGAAGGCTCATTCCCGCACCAGCGCCTCGCCCACGGTGTAGATGTCGCCGGCCCCCACGGTGAGGATGAGATCGCCGGGCCGGGCCAGATCCCGCAGACGGGCGGTTACCTCCGGCAGGGTGGGATAATATTCGCTGCCCGGCACCTGTTCCGCCAAATCCCGGGAGGAGATGCCGATGGTATTGACCTCCCGGGCGGCAAAGATTTCCGCCAGAATGGTCAGATCGGGCTGGCGCAGCACCCGGACAAAGTCGTCAAACAGGGCCTTGGTGCGGGTGTAGGTGTGGGGCTGGAAGGCGCAGATAATCCGCTCATACCCCAGGGTGCGGGCGGCGGAGAGAAGTGCCTGGAGCTCCCCGGGGTGGTGGGCGTAGTCGTCGTATACCTCCGCGCCGTGGAAGGTGCCCTTGTGCTCAAACCGGCGGCCGGCGCCCCGGAAGGCGTGGAGCCCCTCGCGCACCGCCTGGGGGGAGACCGCCAGGGCGATGGAGGCCGCGGCGGCGGCCAGGGCGTTTTTCACATTGTGCTCCCCCGGCACCTGGAGGTCCACGTGGGTGAATTCCTCGCCCCGGTAGAGAATGTCAAAGGAGGGCAGGCCATTGTGCCACACCAGGTTGGCGGCGTGCACGTCCCCCCGGTCCAGGCCGAAGGTGAGGATGGGCCGGGCCTCCCCCTCCAGGGTGTGCATGGTGTTGGCGTCGTCGGCGTTGGCCACGATGAGGCCGTTCTCCGGCACCCGGTCGGCAAAGGCCCGGAAGGAGTGCTCCACATCCTCCAGATCCTTGAAGAAGTCCAGGTGATCGGCCTCGATATTGAGTATTACCGCCACCGTGGGGAAGAAGGACAGGAAGGAGTTGCAGTATTCGCAGCTCTCCAGGATAATGGTGTCCCCGTGGCCCACCCGGTAGCCCGAGCCCAGCAGGGGCAGGGTGCCGCCGATCATCACCGTGGGGTCCAGCTGGGCGGCCATGATGATGTGGGTGCACATGGAGGTGGTGGTGGTTTTGCCGTGGGTGCCCGAGATGCACAGGGCGTTCTTATACCCCCGCATGATGGAGCCCCAGGCCTGGGCCCGCTCAAACACCGGGATGCCACGGGCCCGGGCGGCGGCAATCTCCGGATTCTCATCGTGGATGGCGGCGGTGCGGATGACCAGCTCCGCGTCCCCCACGTTTTCCGCCCGGTGGCCGATGGCCACCGGAATGCCCAGGGAACGCAGATGCTCCACCGTGGCGCTCTCATGCATGTCCGAGCCGGTGATGACCATGCCCATCTTGTGGAGTACCTCCGCCAGAGGGGACATGGAGACCCCGCCGATGCCCGCCAGATGGGCCCGCCGGCCGGGGGCGATGTAGTCATGTATGCTGGCGTTTGCCATGGGGTTTACACACCCTTTACTGTGAATTATAATAAGAAAGTTCCGAACACTATATTATAAACCATTATAGGCAAATGGCAAGGGAAAAATACCGTTGGAGGTGTAGAAAATGGAAGGCTGGAGCCTGCCGGCGGGGGTGACCCGCTGCCTGGACACCCTGCGGGCGGCGGGCCACGCCGCCCACCCGGTGGGCGGGTGCGTCCGGGATTTGCTGCTGGGCCGGAAGCCGGGGGACTTTGACGTGTGTACCTCTGCCCGGCCGGAGCAGGTGACGGCCCTCTTTGACCGGACGGTGCCCACCGGGCTGCCCCACGGTACGGTGACGGTGCTGGCGGAGGACGGGGCGGTGGAGGTGACCACCTTCCGCCGGGAGGGGGGCTATGCCGACGGCCGCCACCCGGACGGGGTGACCTTCGACGTGGGACTGAGAGAGGATCTGGCCCGGCGGGACTTTACCATCAACGCCATGGCCCTGGGCCCCGACGGAGGGGTTGTGGATGTCTTCGGCGGCCGGGCGGATTTGGCGGCGGGGCTGATCCGCTGCGTGGGGGACCCGGACACCCGCTTTGCCGAGGACGCCCTGCGGATGCTCCGCGCCCTCCGCTTCGCCGCCCAGCTGGGCTTCACGGTGGAGCCGGACACCCTGGCCGCCATCCGCCGCGGCGCCCCCAGGGCCGCCCTGGTGTCGGGGGAGCGGATCAAGGCCGAGCTGGAGAAAATCCTCCTCTCCCCCCGGCCGGAGTGGGCGGGGGAGGTGCTGCGCCTGGGCCTGCTGGCCCATCTGTGGCCCGTGACAAGCTGCCCCGGCCTGGAGGGGCTGGCTGCCCTGCCTCCAGAGCCCATTCCCCGGTGGCGGGGCTTTTGTGAAGCAACCGGCTTTCCCATCGGCTGCCTGCCGGTGGAGCGGGCCCTCCGCCAGGGGGTGCTCCATCCGGAGCGGGGGGTGATTCCCCGCCTGGCCCTGTCGGGGGGCGAGCTGGCCGGCCTGGGGCTGAAGGGGGCGGAGATCGGCCGGATGCAGCGGGCTCTGGCGGAGCATGTCCTGGCCCACCCGGGGGACAACCGCCGGGAGCGGCTGCTGGAGGTGTTTTGGGAGAAAAAGACGGGCGGATGAGGACGGCCGCCCGGTTTCCGCCTGGGACAGGCAAGCTGCGCCCCCCTCCCGCATAAACATGGGAGACAAGGGGGCGAGACCATGGAGGAAAATCGAAGGGGACTGCTGGAAAAGACGGCGGAGGCCCTGGATTTGCCGGGAGAGATTGTGGCGGGACTGCCCCACCTGGAGCTCACCGGCAGCCGCCAGCTGCGGATGGAAAATCACAAGGGCATCCTGTCCTACGGCAGCGAGGAAATCCATATCTCCGGCGGCCGGATGGTCATCAAGGTCCGGGGAAAGGGGCTGGAGCTGCGGGCCATGAACGCCGGGCAGCTGCTGATTACCGGCGCCATCCAGGGCGTGGATTTGAGCTGAGGAGGGCGCCATGCTGAACTGGCTGACCAACGCCCTGCGGGGAAAGGTGTGCCTGGAGGTGGAGGGGGCCTTTCCCGAGCGGCTGCTCAACCTGTGCGCCCAGCGGGGGGTCCTCTTCTGGAATGTGGAGTGGCTGGAGCCCACCCGCCTGCGCTTCACTGTCACCCGCAGGGGCGCGGCGGAGGCCGCGGCCCTGGGGGAGCGGGTGATGTGCACCGTCACCCGGGGCGGGCAGTGGGGGGTCCTGGCCTTTCTGGAGCGGTTCCGCCGGCGGTACGCCCTGCTCATCGGCCTGGCTCTCTCCCTGACGGCGGTGTGCGTGCTGTCTCAGTTTGTCCTCACCATTGAGGTGGAGGGCAACCGCGCCGTGCCCACCGCCGTCATCCTCACTGAGCTGCGGCGGCAGGGCCTGCGGCCGGGGGTATACGGGCCGGGACTGGATGAGGAGGCGCTGCGCACCAGGGCGCTGCTCCAGCTGCCGGAGCTGTCCTGGATGAGCGTCAATCTCTACGGCACCCGGGCCCAGGTGCTGGTGCGGGAGGCCACCCCGGAGCCGGAGGTGGTGGACGAAACGGCCACCGGCAGCGTGGTGGCCCGGGCCTCCGGAATCATCACCCGGATGGACACCCTGTTCGGGGAGGCTCTGGTGGAGCCGGGGGATACGGTGCTGGAGGGAGAGACCCTCATCTCGGGCACCGTACACCTGGATGCCCCAAAGTACAGTGAGCTGCCCGATCTGGGCACCCTTCAGGTCCGGGCGGAGGGGAAAATCTACGCCCGCACCTGGCACACCCTGGAGGGGGAGATTCCCCTCACCGCCCAGACCAAATGCTACACCGGAGCGGAGCACACCCGCTGGTCGGTGACGGTTTTGGGCCAGCGGTTTGTTTTTTTCGGAAACAGTGGAATTCCCTTCTCGGAATATGATAAAATAAGCCAGGTCTGGGAGCTGACCCTCCCCGGCGGCCAGGAGATGCCCCTGGCCATCCAGCGGGAGACCATGCGGGCCTATACCACCGCCCCGGCGGCGGTGGACGGCGACGCCGCCCGGGCGCTGCTGAAAAGCCGCCTGCTGGCCCAATTGGAGGAGCTGGTGGGGGCGGGGGAGATTGTCCGAACCGACTTTACCGCCCGGGAGGAGGAGGGAATGCTTCATCTGACCCTCCAGGCGGAGTGCACCGAGGAAATCGGGCGGTTTGTGCCCGACAAGAATACACAGGAAAAAGAGGCCGATCCATGATAGAGCAGAGCATTAACATTGAGCGTATGGAGGACGTGATTGACGTTTTCGGCTCCTTTGATGAGAACATCAAGCTCATTGAGGGAGAGCTGGGGGTTACGGTGGTGAGCCGGGACGACCAGCTGAAGGTGTCCGGCGAGGCCGAGCAGGTCATGTATGCCGTGAAGGCCCTTCAGGGCCTGCTGGGTCTGGCGGGGCGGAAGGAGAGCATCACCGAGCAGAATGTCCGCTATATCATCAACCTGGTGCGGGCGGGCAATGAGGAGCACATCAACGACATCGCCCGGGATGTGCTGTGCGTTACCGCCAAGGGCAAGCCCATCAAGGCCAAGACACTGGGACAGAAGCGGTATGTGGACGCCATCAAAAAAAATACCATCACCCTGGGCATCGGCCCGGCGGGCACCGGCAAGACCTACCTGGCGGTGGCCGCCGCCGTGGCCGCCTTCCGGGACAAGCAGGTCAACCGCATCATCCTGACCCGGCCCGCCGTGGAGGCG
>CALWOL010000035.1 GCA_944383135.1 uncultured Flavonifractor sp. | reverse complement strand
CTGATGAAGACCACCAAGGACGGCAAGGCTCTGTACATGCACTGCCTGCCCGCCGACATCAACGACGTCTCCTGCAAGGACGGCGAGGTGGAGGCCAGCGTGTTCGACCGCTATCGTGACCCCCTGTACAAGGAGGCCTCCTTCAAGCCCTACATCATCGCCGCCATGATCTTCCTGGCCAAGTGCAAGGACCCCCAGGCCACGCTGAAGGCCCTGGAGGAGCGCGGCCTCGCCCGTTGGTTCAACAAGTAATGACCCATTGCTTTTGAACAAATAGACTTCCATTCCTTTTCCCTTCATTCCGTGGCCCGTCCGCCCAGGTCCTCCCAATCGACTTTGTGCGGACGGGCCCCACTATTTCAACCATTCTGACTGAGGTGTTTACATATGGGTAAGCGTATCGTTATCGCCCTGGGCGGCAACGCGCTGGGCAACAACCTGCCGGAGCAGATGATTGCGGTGAAGCAGACCTCCAAGGCCATCGCCGACCTGATTGAGGAGGGGCATGAGGTCATCATCGCCCACGGCAACGGCCCCCAGGTGGGCATGATTCAGAACGCCATGACCGAGCTCACACGCTCCGACCCGCAGAAGTACATCCCCTGCCCTCTGTCCGTCTGCGTGGCCATGAGCCAGGGCTACATCGGCTACGATCTGCAGAACGGCCTGCGGGAGGAGCTGCTGGACCGGGGCATCGACAAGGGTGTGGCCACCGTGCTCACTCAGGTGGAGGTGGACCCCGCCGATCCCGCCTTCTCCAACCCCACCAAGCCCATCGGCGCCTTTATGACCAAGGAGGAGGCCGACAAGCTGGTGGCCGAGCGGGACTACAACGTCATTGAGGACGCCGGCCGGGGCTACCGCCGGGTGGTGGCCTCTCCCCGTCCCCAGTCCATCATTGAGATTGACTCCATCCGGGACATGGTGGAGGCTGGTCTGGTGGTGGTGGCCTGCGGCGGCGGCGGCATCCCGGTGTACAAGACCGAGGGCCACCATCTGAAGGGCGCGGCCGCCGTCATCGACAAGGACTTCGCCTCCTGCGTGCTGGCCAAGCAGGTGGAAGCCGACACGCTCATCATCCTCACCGCCGTGGAGAAGGTGGCCATCAACTTCGGCAAGCCCAACGAGCAGTGGCTGGACGAGCTCACCCCCGAGCAGGCCCGCAAGTACATGAGCGAGGGCCACTTCGCCCCCGGCTCCATGCTGCCCAAGGTGCAGGCCGCCGTGGAGTTCGCCGAGAGCGCCCCCGGCCGCTCCGCCCTCATCACCCTGCTGGAGAAGGCCAAGGACGGCGTGGCCGGCAAGACCGGTACCGCCATCCACCAGTAAGCACAATAAAAAACGGGACCGCTGCATTGCGCTTGCAGCGGTCCCGTTTTTTATTGTCCAAACAGCAGGGCGTAATAGAGGGGGATGGTAAGGTAGACCATCCAGCCCGGATGCCAGTTGTCCAGCAAAAAGCCGGTAATCAGGTAGACCACCGTAATCACCACAGGGTAGACTCCGTCCATGCCCAGCAGGTGGGTAAGGGTGGGCAGGCATATCATCAGCGCCAGGGTCAGCAGCCAGAGCAGCTTCTCCTTCCGGGCCTCCCCCTTCTTTTTCCGCAGCTTCTCCACCCGGGCCTCGGCCTCCTCCCAGGCCTGAGCCGCCTCAAAGACCTCCCGGCTCTCCCGGGCTTCCGCGCTCTCCCCCGGCCGGGCGCCCTGAAGCAGCAGCTCATCCAGGGAGACCCCATACAGCCGGGCCAACGCTATGAGATTATCGGTATCGGGAGAGGACTCCGCCCGCTCCCACTTGCTCACCGCCTGGCGGCTCACCCCCAATCGGGCGGCCAGTTCCTCCTGAGAGTAGCCGTGCTCCCGCCGCAGGGCCACCAGCCGGTTGGCAATTTCAAGGTTCATGGACATCCCTCCTGGGCTCAGTTTACCGGTTCCCGGGGACCGGCGCCACCCATTCTGCTTTCCATGGGGCAACTATTGGTTGCGGGACCTCAGAGCAGGGCCTCCACCGCCCCCTCCAGCCGGTCCAGCTCCCCGAAGGTGGTAAAGGGACTGACGGAAAAGCGCACCACTCCCTGCCCGCCGCAGCCCAGGGCACGGCAGGCCAGGGGGGCGTCCAGCATTCCCCAGGCGCACCGGATGCCGTACCGCGCCGCCAGCAGGGAGACCATCTCTTCATTGGGGCGGGCGGTAAACGCCACCGACACCAGTCCCGCCCGGCCGTGAGGGCTGTCCCGCCCCAGCAGCCGCAGGCCCTCCCCGTCCAGCTCCTTCAGCCGGGCCCACAGGTGACGGGACAGCTGTCCCGTCCGGCGGCGCAGCGCCTCTCCCCGCTCCTCCCAGTAGTCCAGGGCGGCCCCCAAGCCGGCGATGCCTGGCAGGTTGGGCACCGCCTCCGGGAAGGGGGGTACCATGGCCGCCAGCCGGGGAGACAGCATCACGCCGCCCGTCCCCTCCGGACCCAGCAGGCCGGTATAGCCGGGGAAGCACAGCCCGTCCACCCCCCATTTTTCCATGTCCACCGGCAGCGGGCCAAGGGTCTGGGCCCCATCCACCAGCAGGAAAACGCCCCGCGCCCGGCACAGGGCGCCCACCCGCTCCAGGGGGAACAGGGTCCCGGAGACGTGGGAGGCATGGGTGAGGAGCACCGCCCGCACCGCTCCGGTCAGCTTTTTCTCCAGTATGTCCTCCGCCAGCTCTCCCCGACCGGTGCAGGGCAGCAGCTCCACCGCCACGCCGGGGCACCGCTCCAGAGCCCGGAGGATGCCTCCCCGCTCCATGGGAGAGGTGAGTACCCTGTCCCCCGGCCGGAGCAGGGCGGAGAGCACCCGCTCCAGCCCCCAGTCCGGGCCGGGGGTAAAGCGGACCACGCTCCCCGCCGGGGCATGGACCAGCCTGCGCAGCTTCGCCTCCGCCGCCGCCAGCTCCTCCGCCGCCCGGCCGGGCCGCAGCACCGTCCGGGCCATGGCCTCTCCCACGCCCGGTGCCTTGGGGAAGGCGGCGGTGCAATGGTCCAGATAGACGGTCTCCATAAGCGCTCTCCCCTTAAAAATCCGTCTCCACCAGCAGGTGGAAGCGGTAGCCTGCCTGCTTCATGCGGCTCAGGCTCTGCTCCAGTACCGCCGTGCCGTTGGCGCTGTCGTCCATCAGCACCCGGACCGTGCCCCGGGCCTCCTCCAGATCGGCCAGCAGGGCGATGCGCTGGGCGCTCCAGCTGCGGCCGTCGTCCCGGGCGTCCAGATTCCCCGACCAGCAGGCCCAGCCCGCCGCCTCCGCCGCCTGTACCGCAGCGGGCTGCACCCCCTCCAGCAGGGCCAGGTGGGTGCGCAGGTGGAGGTTGTCCTCCAGCCACCGGCTGCCCTCCTCCAGGGCGGCCAGGGCCGCCTCCCCGTCCCCGGCCTCCACGCTCAGGCCCACGGTGTGGCCCGAGCCCACCGCCCGGCGCAGGGCGGTCTCGTTGCGGGCGAGGACCTCCGGCCGGAAGAAGAGCAGGGCCTTCACCCCCGCCCCGTCCAGCGCGTCCAGCAGGGCCTCCGCGCCGGTGCCGGTACACTGAAAGGCCAGCGCCACGGTGAGCTGCTGGTCAGGTCCGCTGGGGGTGGGAGAGGCGGAGGGTCCGGCGGTACTCCCCCCGCCGGAGGAGCTGGGCTTGGGCGTGGTGACGGCGCCCAGGGCCTTCAGATAGTCATTGTAGCGAATCCGCATCTGGTTGACGGAGGACTCCACGAATCGGGAGGTGCTCAGCCCCTCCTGCCCGTTGGTAATGCGCACCAGGGTACCGTAATTGGTGGGGGTATAGCTGTAATTCAGCCCAAAATAGCGGCACACCCCCGCCAGGGGAAGAAAGACCCGGCCATTGCGCAGCACCGCCTTCATCCCCATGTCCTCCCCGGTGGACTGCTCCACGCAGGTACCGGCGTTGATGTCAAAGAGCAGGGCCCCGTCCAGGCTGTACAGGGTGAATTTATAGTCGGTGCCGGTGCGGTCCTGGCCATAGGATACCCCCAAATTCACCCCGGTATAACTCCAATCAAAGACATGGTAGGGCACGTACATGGCTCCCCCAATCCAGGCCGGCATGGCCTCCAGGGGCAAATCCAGAATCTGATCATTCTCCGCCACGATGTAAATTTCCACGCTGTCAGCCGTGGCCTGGGTCCCGGTCAGCAGGGCCACCGTCAGCACCGCCGCGCACAGGCAGGCCAGCGCCCGCTTCCACCCGTTCATCCCGCCGCCTCCTTTCTGTTCTGCGTGCCGACATTATATCATGGATACCGCCGGGGGTAAAGCGGCCTCTTGCGCCGGATTTTGTCCCATAGTATAATGGCCCTGAGCAATTTAATGGGATTTTAACAGTTCCTAAATGCCATCTTCAACGGCGGTTGGGTATACTGAAGCCAGACCACGGAAGGGGTGTGCTGAGAGATGGAGATTACCTTGGAGCAGGTGGAGCGGCTGCGGGAAAAGGCCGGCCTCTCCTATGAGGAGGCCAAGGCCGTGCTGGAGGAGGCGGAGGGCAGTCTGCTGGACGCCCTCATTCTGCTGGAGCGGCAGGGGCGGATTCCCCCCGGCGGAGGGCACAGCGCCAGCTACTCCACCCGGCCCGGCGGCGAGGCGGGACCGGCCCCCGGGCGGGAGCAGCCCCGGAGCGGCGGGGAGGAGTCCCCCCTCTTCGGCATTGCCCTGACCACGGAGAGGGGCGGAGCGGGCGGCTTTTTCCGGGATCTGCTCCGCCGGGGACTGGAAAACAGCCTGGAGGTGCGGCGGAAGGAGGAGACGGTTACCAGCATTCCGCTGCTTATCTCCATTGTGCTGCTCCTGCTGGCCTTCTGGATTTGCCTGCCCCTGCTGGTGGTGGGTCTGGCCCTGGGCTACCGGTACCGGCTGGCCGGGCCGGATTTCGATCGCAATCAGGCGGGAGAGGCGGTCAACCGGGCCGCCTCCGCCGTGGGGGATCGGGTGGAGCAAATGAAGGAACAGGCCAAGGCCTATTTTCAGGAACATCATCACGGCAAGAAATGAGGTGCCGCCCCATGGGGGAGCGAATTCTGCTCATTGAGGACGAGGAAAAGCTGGCCCGGATGGTGGAGCTGGAGCTCCGGTACGAGGGCTATGAAGTGGAAAAGGCCTTTGACGGCCGCACCGGGCTGGAGCTGGCCCTGGGCGGCGGCTTTGACCTGGTGCTGCTGGACATCATGCTCCCCGCCCTGTCGGGCATGGAGGTGCTGCGGCGGCTGCGGCGGGAGAGCCAGGTGCCCGTTATCATGCTCACCGCCCGGGACACGGTGATGGACAAGGTATCCGGCCTGGACATGGGGGCGGACGACTACGTGACCAAGCCCTTCGCCATTGAGGAGCTGCTGGCCCGCATCCGGGCGGCCCTGCGCAAGCGCCCCGCCCGTCCGGAGGAGCCCGTCCCCCTGCCCACCGTCGGTCCCCTGACCATGGATACCGAGCGGCACGAGGTGGCGGTAAACGGCCAGAGCGTGGCCCTCACCCGCCGGGAATTCGATCTGCTGCGCTGCCTGCTGGAGCACAAGGAGAAGGTGCTCACCCGGGAGGCCCTGCTGGACCAGGTGTGGGGCTTCGACTTCGCCGGGGAGACCAACGCGGTGGATGTGTACATCCGCTTCCTCCGCTCCAAGCTGGACGAGCATTTTGGCATCAAGCTCATCCACACCGTCCGGGGCGTGGGCTATACCATCCGGGAGGAGGGCTGAGCAGGCCCCGCCGGCAAAAAGGAGGCTGTCATGGCCCGACAAACCAACCGGAGGGAGGGCCGGCTCAACTCCTCCATTGTGGCCCGGCTCAATGCCAGGCTGTTTTTCCGGCTGCTGGGCATCTATCTGATGCTGGATGTACTGCTGGTGGTGCTGTTCTGCGGCGGGCTGGTGGTCTGGGCCGAGGGACAGGCGGTTAAACTGGCCGCCATGGCGGAGGAGCAGGGGGTACCCTCGGAGGAGGCCACGGCCTGGATGGCCGCCGGCAGCTATACCGTCTCCTCCGGCGCCTCCGCGCCGGAGGGAATCCGTCTGCCCGACTGGCTGCCCGGCCCGGCGGAGCTGGAGGGGGAACAGCGCTACTTTAACCCGGGAACGGCGGATTTCCTGCCCCTGGTCACCTTCTCCACCGGCGGGCCCACCAGCTATACCCTGGTGACGGAGGGCCGGGGAGAGCTGTGCACCATCCGGCTGGACCTGTCCCGGCCGGCGGCCATCTTTGTCTTTGCCGCCCGGGTGCTGGTCCTCTGTCAGCTTGTCAGCCTGCTCTCCAACCTGCTGAAAAACGCCGGCACCATCCGCCGCACCCTGCGGCCCATTCAGGATCTGGCCGCCGCCGCCGCCCGGCTGAATCAGGCGGCCCAGGGCATGTCCCAGGAGGAGCTCCAGGCCCTGGCGGGCAAGCTGGATGAAATCAACGCCGCCCACCTGGACTGGCGGATTTCCGTCACCGACACCCAGAAGGAGCTGCGCACCCTGGCCCAGGCCATCAACGCCATGCTGGACCGCATCAATGCCGCCTACCGCTCCCAGATGCGCTTCGTCTCCGACGCCAGCCACGAGCTGCGCACCCCCATCGCCGTCATCCAGGGCTATGCCAACCTGCTGGACCGGTGGGGCAAGGATGACCCGGCCACCCGGCAGGAGGCCATTGACGCCATCCGGCAGGAGGCCGACTCCATGAAGGAGCTGGTGGAGCAGCTGCTCTTCCTGGCCCGGGGCGACAACGACTCCATGCAGGTGCGCTTCGAGCCCTTTGATTTGACCGAGGTGGCGGGAGAGGTGCTGCGGGAGACCCAGATGATTGAGCAGCAGCACGTCTTTGCCGCCCGCTGGCCCCTGCCGGTGCCGGTGTGGGCGGATTTGGGGCTCATCAAGCAGGCCCTGCGCATTTTGGTGGACAACGCCGTCAAATACACCCCGGAGGGCGGGCGCATCACCATCCGGGCGGAGGGGGCGGACGGCCTGGCCCGGCTGTCGGTGGAGGACGAGGGCCAGGGCATTGACAGCGGCAGCCTGCCCCATATCTTTGAGCGCTTTTACCGCGCCGACGAGAGCCGCACCCGGCAGACCGGGGGCACCGGCCTGGGCCTGTCCATTGCCAAGTGGATTGCCGACCGGCACGGCGGCTGGTTTGAGGTCGTCTCCTGGCCCGGCGCGGGCACCCGCATCACCCTGGTGCTCCCCCTGGCCCCCCTGGGGGAGGACACGCTTTAAGCGGCCCATTCCGTTTTGGGATGGGCCGCCTTCTTTTTTTCAAAATTTCTTGGAACTTTTTCAGAAGTCCGCCGTCCAAGAATACGCAAACCAAAACTGATAAAGGAGAATCCTTCTATGAATCGTCGTTTTCTCGCTCTGGCCCTGGCCGGAACGCTGTCTCTGAGCCTGCTCACCGCCTGCGGCGGCGGCAATGGCGCGGCTGAAACCCCCGGCGCCGGGGAGAGCACCCCGCCCGCCGTGGAGAGCACCCTCCCCGCCCCCGAGTCCTCCGCCCCCGTGGAGGAGACCACCCCCGCCGTCCCCGAGTCCTCCGCCCCCGCGGAGGAGGAGAGCCAGACGCCGGAGAGCACCCCCTCCTCCAAGCCCTCCCAGAAGCCCGCGGAGAGCTCCAAGCCCTCCGCCAACCCCACCCCCGCTCCGGAGAGCAAGCCCCAGACCGACGTGGTGGCCTCCGTGTGGAACGACATCTCCAAGCTGGAGCTGCCCAGCCTGACGGAGCTGGACGACTCCCTGCTCAGCAGCCTGTACGGCATCAGCGCCTCCGACCTGGTGAGCTACAAGTGCTACATGCCCATGATGGCGGTCCACGCCACCGAGTTCTTTGTGGCTGAGGTGAAGGACGGCAAGATGGACACCGTGAAGGCCGGCGTGGCCAAGCGGCAGGCCGATCTGGCGGCCCAGTGGTCCCAGTACCTGCCCGAGCAGCTGGAGCTGGTGGAGAACTACAAGCTGGTGACCAGCGGCAACTACATCCTGTTCGCCATTTCCGAGCACGCCGACGAGGCGGTTTCCGCATTCAACACCTATACAAAATAAGTTTTTGCGGGTATAATATGCCTGCTGCAACAGGGCCCGGCAGCACGCCTGCCGGGCACCTTTTTGGAAGCATCCGAAAGAGAAGGTGAGAAGTTGGTCTTTTCCAGCCTGTATTTTCTGTTCCTCTATCTCCCGGTTGTATTATTTCTCTACTATATTACACCGCTGAAATGGCGCAACCTGCTTCTGCTGGTGGCCAACCTGATTTTCTACGCCTGGGGCGAGCCGGTGTACATCCTCATCATGTTTGTCTCCATCGCCATCGACTACACCCACGGCATGCTGGTGGAGGCCAACAAGCGCAGGGGCAACGACCGGGGGGCCCGGCTGGCGGTGGCCTCATCTGTGATTTTCAACCTGGCCCTGCTGTTCTTCTTCAAGTACTGGGACTTCATCGCCGGCTCTCTGGAGGCAATCGGCCTCACCTTCATGCCCAAGCTGGGGCTGAGCCTGCCCATCGGCATCTCCTTCTACACCTTCCAGACCATGAGCTACACCATTGACGTGTACCGGGGAGACGCCAGGGTCCAGCGGAACATCATCAACTTCAGCACCTTCGTCACCCTCTTCCCTCAGCTCATCGCCGGTCCCATCATCAAGTACAAGGATCTGGGGGACCAGATCGACTGCCGGAAGCACTCCCCCGAGATGTTCGCCTCCGGCGTGCAGGTCTTTGTGGTGGGCCTGGCCAAGAAGGTGCTGCTGGCCAACAACCTGGGTATGCTGTGGGATGTGTACAAGGCCCTGCCCACCGGGGAGCTCACCGTGGCCGGGGCCTGGCTGGGCGTGGCCGCCTTCTCCCTCCAGCTGTACTTCGACTTCTCCGGCTACTCCGACATGGCGGTGGGCCTGGGCCGGATGCTGGGCTTCGAGTTCATGCGCAACTTCAACTATCCCTATATCGCCAAGTCCATCACCGAGTTCTGGCGCCGGTGGCACATTTCCCTGGGCACCTGGTTCCGGGAGTATCTGTATATCCCCCTGGGGGGCAACCGGGTGAGCAAGCCCCGGCTGTTCTTCAACCTGCTCATTGTGTGGGCGGCCACCGGCATCTGGCACGGGGCCAGCTGGAATTTTCTCATCTGGGGCCTGTACTTCGCCGCCCTGCTTATCCTGGAAAAGGCCTTCCTGGGCCGGGTGCTGGAGAAGCTGCCCACCCTTGTGCGCCACCTCTACACCCTGTTTTTCGTGCTGGTGAGCTGGGCCATCTTCGCCGTGGAGGATTTTGGCCACATGGGGACTTATCTGTCCGCCATGTTCGGCATGGCTCCCGGCGGGCTGAGCAACGCCGCCGTGGGGTACTATTTTTCCTCCTACCTGCCCATGCTGCTTATTGGTGCCGTGGCCTCCACCCCTCTGGCCGCCGGGCTGTGGAAAAAGCTGCCGGAGAAGCCCATGCGGGTGGTACTGCCGGTGCTGCTGCTGGCGGGGCTCATCTTCTCCACCGCCTATCTGGTGGACGCCACCTATAATCCCTTCCTCTATTTCCGCTTCTGATTGGAGGTCAAACACATGTCGAAAAAGTACTGTATCTTCATCACCGCCCTGTTCTGCGCCTTCATCGGGGTCTTTCTGGTGGCCAACGCCGTCGCCCCCGACCGGACCTTTTCCGAGATGGAAAACCGCAATCTGGAGCAGCTGCCCACCCCCTCGGTAAAGACCCTGCTCAGCGGGGAATTTATGAAGGATTTCGAGACCTACACCACCGACCAGTTTGTGGCCCGGGACAGCTGGATTGGCCTGAAGTCCGCCACCGAGCGGGCGCTGGGCAAGCAGGAAAACAACAGCGTCTACTTCTGCGATGAGGACACCCTGATCACCCGCTTTGACCAGCCCGACAGCCAGAAGGTGTCCGACAACTTAACCTATGTGAACAATTTTGTGGAAAATGTGGATATTCCGGTGGTTTTCTCCCTGATTCCCACCCAGGCCTGCATCTGGGCGGAGCGGCTGCCCGCGGGGGCGCCCAACGCCAGTCAGACCGCTATTCTGGACCAGGCCCAGGCCGCCGTGCCCGGCGCTCTCTGGGCGGACCTGTACGCCCCTCTGTGGGCGCACAAGGGGGAGGATATCTTCTACCGCACCGATCACCACTGGACCAGCCTGGGTGCCTACTACGGCTATACCGGCCTGGCAGAGGCCCTGGGCTATGAGCCGGTGAGCCTGGACAGCTACACCGAGACCATCCGCTCCACCCAGTTCTACGGCACCGTATTCTCCTCCTCCGGCGTGCGGTGGGTGAGCCCCGACACCATCTCCACCTACGTGCCCGACACCGGCATCACCGTCACCGAGCACTCCTACGACAACAAGGGCAACCCCATTGAGATTCCCCGCTCCCTGTATGTGGAGTCCTTCCTCAGCGTGAAGGACAAGTACTCCATGTTCCTGGGCGGCAATCAGTCCCTGGGCGTGGTCAAGACTCCCAACACCGACAAGCCCAAGCTGCTGATCATCCGGGACTCTTACGCCGACTCCCTGGTGCCCTTCCTCACCCCCCACTTCTCCGAAATCCACCTGATTGACCTGCGTTACTACAAGCTGTCCATTCAGAACTATGTTGAGCAGAACGGCATTGACCAGGCCCTGGTGCTGTACAGCGTGCCCAATTTCGTCACCGACACCAACCTGCTGTGGATTGCCCGCTAATACCCCAAGAAATAGCACCGGCCTCCGCTGTAAGCGGAGGCCGGTGTATTCTTTCCGTCTTATGTAGATCAGCCGCGCTGAGAGTGACGGGTCATGGAGTGGTTGGTCTTGCCGATGATGATCATTACCACCACGGTGGACAGGATGGCGATGAGCAGGCAGACAATCTGAGGCACGTAGTTGATCAGGATGCCGGTGATGATGTAGTTGACGAAGGCGATGGCCGCCACGGTCACGGCGTAGGGCAGCTGAGTGGACACGTGATTCAGGTGGTAGCACTGAGCGCCGGAGGACGCCATGATGGTGGTGTCGGAAATGGGCGAGCAGTGGTCGCCGCAGACCGCGCCGCCCAGGGTGGCGCCGATGCCCACCATCAGGATGGGCACTTCGTTCAGGGACTCGGCAGTCAGGTTGTCGAAGCCGCCGGGGGTGAAGATTTCCAGCACGATGGGCAGCAGGATGCCGAAGGTGCCCCAGGAGGTACCGGTGGCGAAGGCCAGGCCGCAGGCAATCAGGAACACCACGGCGGGCAGGAAGTTATGCAGGCCGGGGCCCATCTTGGACACGAACTCGGCCACGAACTCGGGGGCGCCCAGGCCGTACCGGGTCACGCCGCCGATGGTCCAGGCGAAGCACAGGATGAGGATGGCGGGCACCATCTGCTTGAAGCCCTCAGGCAGGCAGTCCATGAGCTCGGTGAACTTCATGGAGCGGCGGATCATGAAGTAGATGAAGTTGACGATCAGGGCGATGCCGGAGCCGAAGGGCAGGCCGAAGAAGGCGTCGGTGTTGGCGAACATACCCAGCAGGGTGGTGCCGCCGTTGAGGTAACCGGCGTAAATCAGGCCGGCCACGCAGCCGATGATGAGGATGATAACGGGAATGACCAGGTCGATCACCTTGCCCGCGGGGTTGAACTTCATGTCCTCGGCGCCGGCGAAGGGGCGCTCGGGGGTGGTGTAGAGGTCGCCCTTGGCGGCGTTGTCCTCGTGCTTCTTCATGGGGCCGTAGTCCACGTTCAGGCTGGTCATAACCACGATGAACACCATGGTCAGGATGGCGTAGTAGTTATAGGGAATGGCCCGCAGGAAGATCTGGAAGCCCAGCTCCTCGTTGTTGATGACGCCGGTGACGGCGGCGGCCCAGGAGGACACGGGCATCATAATACACACAGGAGCCGCGGTGGCGTCGCACATGTAGGACAGCTTGGCGCGGGAAATGTGGTGGCCGTCGGTGACGGGGCGCATCACGTTGGCGGTGGTCAGGTTGTTGAAGTAGTCGTCCACACCCAGCACGATGGCCAGGATGAAGGTGGCCCACAGGGCGCCGGACTTGGTCTTGATGTGGGCAACGGCCCAGTCACCGTACGCCTTGGAGCCGCCGGCCCGAATCATCAGGGCCACCATGGTACCCAGCACCACCAGGAAGATGAGGATACCGGCGTTGCCGCCGATGTTGGAGCCCAAATCGTTGATGAACAGGTTGAAGGCGTTGACAGGGTTAAAGTCGGCCTGGAGCAGGAAGCCCACGATAATGCCGATGAACAGGGACGAGTACACTTCCTTGGTAATCAGTGCCAGAACAATGGCTACCACAGGGGGCAGCAGGGAAAAGATGGTGCCGTAGAACCGGTTGGCAACCTCTTCATCGCCCTCCGCGAATGCCACGACGGTCATGACACAGGCCAGCGCAAAGAGGACCAGCAGGAACTTGCCGAACTGCTTTGTACGTGGTGAGTTCATAATAACCCTCCCTTATAAATTCGAATCCTAAAAGCCTCCCCAACCCAAGGATTCATACCCTATGATACACTATTATTCACAATTTGGCAATACTTTTTTGTCAAAATCAACAAGTTAGTCTGCGCTTTACCACGGTAAATTTCACATGTTGAGCAAAAAACCTTCATTTGCAAGTGCTTTTTGTACTCTTTGAAAACTTTTTTCGTCCCGACAGCGGACGGTATGCAGATGAATCCCGCCGGTGAGCTGGGACAGGGGCCGGGCCTCCTGGGCCTCCACCCGCCGGATAAACTCCGTTACATCATATCGGCTTTGCAGACCCAATATGCCGGTGAGCTGGCCGTACACCGGGTGCTCCACAATGACGTCCAGCACCTCTCCCCCGGCGTCCACAATGGCGGTAAGCTCGGCCTCCATCTGCTCCGGGGTGTGGACACAGGCCACGGTGCGCTCCACACCCTCCCCCCGCCGGTCCAGTACATAGCCCCGGGGGGTGGCCAGGATGTTCAGTCCGCCCGCCCGCAGCAGGGCGATGTCACCCACAATAATCTGGCGGCTGACGGAAAATTGCCGGGCCAGGGCCCCGCCGCTCACCGGCGCCGCCGCCTCCTCCAGCGCCCGGGCCACCGCCGCCCGGCGCGCCCCGCTGCTGTGCTCTGCCATGGGACATCTCCTCCTTTTTCTTCAGTATATCAGCTCTCCCGTCCCCTGTAAATCACCTTGCATTTTCCAGCGGGCCACAGTACAATAGGGGTGTATCATCCTGTCTGGAGAGGAGTGTGGCCGGCCGCCATGAACCGAGAGGAAGCCTTTGAATTTCTGGACCGGACCGCCCGGGGCATCGCGGAGATGTTCGGCTCCACCTGCGAGACCCTGGTTCACGACATGGGGGACCCCAGCCACCCCATTCTTTCCATCTACAACGGCCACGTCTCCGGCCGGACGGTGGGCTCCACCCTGGATATCCTGGGCACCGCCCGGGAGCTGGACCAGGACGCCCTGGTGACCGACTTTGTCAACCTGTACGCCACCACCCCCTCCGGCCAGCAGATTAAGAGCAGCACCTTCCACCTCATCGGGGAGGACTACAACCTGGCCCTGGGCATCAACTTTGATTACTCCTCCCTGGTGTACGCCAACCGGATTCTGGTGGATTTGATGAGCGCCGAGGCCGATTTGCAGAGCGCCATGTGGCACGGGGGCGGGGACAAGCAGCTGGAGAGCCTGTTTGAGGAGTGCCTGGCCGCGGTGGGCAAGCCGGTGGCCGCCCTCAATAAGCGGGACAGGATGAAGATTATCGCCCTGTTGGACCAGAAAAACGCCTTTTCCTTCCGCAAGTCGGTGCCCTTTGCCGCCAAGCGGCTCCAGGTATCCCGGTACACGGTGTACAAGTACCTGGGCGAGCTGGCGGAGGCCGCCGGCGGGGCGGAAGGGGAGGAAACCGAATAAGGAGGAATTTCCCCCATGTATCAGCAGCAGATTGATTCCTATTTTGACGACCCCCGCCGCCGGGCTCAGCTGGTGGCCCACACCTCCCGGCTGGTGCGGGTACGCAGTGTCCGGGAGGACGCCCGGCCCGGCCTGCCCTTCGGCCCCGGCCCCGCCGCCGCCCTGGAGGAGGCGCTGAAGCTGGCCGCCGAGCTGGGCTTCCCCGTGAAAAACTACGACAACTACGTGGGCGCGGTGGATCTGAATGACAAGGACACCGCCCTGCACATTCTCTGCCACCTGGATGTGGTGGGGGAGGGCACCGGCTGGACGGTGACGGAGCCCTATGCCCCCAAAGAGGTGGACGGGATGCTCTACGGCCGGGGCACCGACGACGACAAGGGCCCCGCCGTGGCCGCCCTGATGGCCATGGAGGCGGTGCGGGCGCTGGGGGTGCCCCTGAAGCACAACGTGCGGCTCATCCTGGGCACCGACGAGGAGAGCGGCTCGGAGGATTTGGCCTACTATTACGCCAGGGAGCCCTATGCCCCCTATACCTTCTCCCCCGACGCCAATTTCCCCCTGATCAACATCGAGAAGGGCAGCTACAAGCCGGTGTTTACCAAGACCTGGGAGCCGGAGACGGCCACGCCCCGGGTAAAGGAGCTCCACGGCGGCTTCCGCATCAACGTGGTGCCCCCCGAGGCGGAGTGCGTCATCGCCGGACTGTCCGCCGACGCCGCCAGGCCCTATTGCGACGCCGCCGCCGGGCGCACCGGCGCCTCCTATGAACTGGCGGAGGAGGGGGAGGATCTGCGCATCCTCTGCCACGGCACCGGGGGCCACGCCTCCCTGCCGGAGGAGAGCAACAACGCCATCACCGCCCTGCTGGACTTGCTGCGGGAGCTGCCCCTGGCCAAGGTGGGCTCCACCGCCGCCCTCCGGGCCCTGAACGCCCTCTTTCCCCACGGGGACTGCGCCGGAAAGGCCCTGGGCATCGCCCAGGCGGACCCGGTCTCCGGCCCCCTCACCCTGGCCTTCTCCCTGCTGGAGGTCACCGGCACCGGCCTGAAGGGCCAGTTTGACAGCCGGGTGCCCCTCTGCGCCGACGAGACCAACTGCAAGGCCGCGGCGGAGGCCGCCTTTGCCAAGTTCGGCATCGCGGCGGAGGGAACCATGCAGGCCCCCCACCACACCCCCGCCGATTCCCCCCTGGTCAAAACCCTGCTGCGCTGCTATGAGCAGTACTCCGGCAACCAGGGGGCGTGTCTGGCCATCGGCGGCGGCACCTATGTCCACGACATTCCCGGAGGCGTGGCCTTCGGCTGCGCCATGCCCGGCTTCAACGGCAACATGCACGGCGCCGACGAGCACACCTCCATCGCCGATTTGCTGACCTCCGCCAAAATCTTTACCCAGGCTATCATTGATTTGTGCTCCTAATCAGAGAAAGAGGAAGAGAGGATGAGCAACACATGAAAGGAAAAGCCCTTGCACTGACCCTGACCCTGGCCCTGCTGCTTCCCCTGTCCGCCTGCGGCGGCGGACTCAGCGCCGACGACGCCAAGTGCTATGTCCAGGGTGTCCTGGACGAGAACTACCTGGGTAAGGCGGACGACGATTTTCTGGAGCTGATTGACGCCTCCCCGGAGGAGGTGGAGGAGGTATACGACGGCAGTCTGGAGACCGAGGCTCAGTTCTTCCTGGACTCCTTTGTAGAGAGCGAACTGCCCCAGCAGGACCAGGAAGCGCTGCTGGAGGAGCTGAGCACCATGTATCGGCAGATTTACGCCCACTCCAAGTTCACCGTGGAGTCGGCCTCTCAGGTGGACGACACCACCTTTGGCGTGAAGGTGACGGTGGAGCCCATCGACATCTTCCATCTGGTGGCGGACGAGCTGAACAACGGTGCCGCCGACGAGCTCAACAGCCGCTATCCCGACATGATGACCGACGAGGAGTATCTGGCCTACGAGCTGGAGTGGGTGGATTTGTTTATGGATCTGGCCTACAAGAAGCTGCCGGAGCTGGGCTATCTGGAGCCCCAGACCCTGCTGGTGCAGGTGGCGCTGGGCGACGATGACTACTGGACCATCCCCGACGAGGACTTCTGGGCGGTGGACGCGTTGGTCATCGACTACAACCTGGGCTGAGGCATGGAAAAAGGGGCCCCGCCGGATTCCTCCGGCGGGGCCCCTGAGGCTGTCGAAAAAGTGGCGGAGCCACTTTTTCGAGTAGGATGCAGTCTGCCGCATGCAGGTTTTGTCCGCCTTCGGTGGACAAAACCCACACTTGCAGCCTGAGAAGTGTTTTCAGCCACGCACA
>CALWOL010000034.1 GCA_944383135.1 uncultured Flavonifractor sp. | reverse complement strand
GGCCAAGGGCTACTGGGGCGCCAAGAGCAAGCACTTCAAGATGGCCAACGAGCAGGTCATGAAGTCCCTGACCTACGCTTACACCGGCCGCCGGCTGAAGAAGCGTGACTTCCGTCAGCTGTGGATTACCCGCATTTCCGCCGCCTGCAAGAGCAACGGCATGAACTACTCCACCTTTATGAACGGCCTGAAGAAGGCCGGTGTGGAGATCAACCGCAAGATGCTGGCTGAGCTGGCGGTGAACGACAAGGCCGCCTTCACCGCCCTGACCGAGATGGCCAAGGCGCAGCTGGCCTGAGCATTCCGGTAAAAAAGAACGTCTGTCCCGGGACAGACGTTCTTTTTTCTTTACTTTTCAGCCAGCAGCTTATTCAGCTCCGCCATGAAGGTGCTGATATCCTTGAACTGCCGGTAGACGGAGGCGAAGCGGACATAGGCCACTTCATCCACACCCTTCAGCCGCTCCATGACCAGCTCTCCGATTTTGGTGGAGGGAATTTCCCGGTCCATATCGTTCTGAAGGATCTGTTCAATCTCATTGGCAATCCCCTCCAGGGTGCTGAAGGACACCGGCCGCTTTTCGCAGGCCCGAATCATGCCGTTGAGCAGCTTGCTCTTGTCAAAGCTCTGGCGGCTGCCGTCCTTTTTGACGACCATGAGAGGCAGGCTTTCCATCGTCTCATAGGTGGTGAACCGCTTATGGCACTCCAGGCACTCCCGCCGGCGGCGGATGCTGGCGCCCTCATCCGAAGGGCGGGAATCGACAACCTTGCTCTCAGGATGGGCACAATAAGGGCATCTCATGGCAATTGGCCTCCCTTGTATGGATTTGATAAAATTATACCATAAAAACGCAGGATGTGGTATCCTTGACGAAGAAAATTTTTCCGCAGGGGGAGGCCGGGCAGGTTTGGACCCGGGGCGGAAATGAAAAGATTGACAAGCCGGAGCAAGTATAGTAATATATTATCTGCGCCTGAACAGGTATGCGTGATACGCTAGTGTGGCTCAGAGGTAGAGCAGCTCACTCGTAATGAGCAGGCCGTGGGTTCGATTCCCACCACTAGCTCCAAAAATTCCCGAAAACTGAGGTTTTCGGGAATTTTTGCTTTGCTGAAGTGGTTCCAGAGAAGTGGGTGAGTGTATGAGGATGAAGGCGGAGACACCGAGGGAGGACGTCTTTTAGAACTTCCCGGTACCAAAGGCGCTGCGGGTGATGGTAGTGCCGGCGGTGACCAGCCAGCTGATTGTCCTGATTTACAACATGGCGGACACCTTCTATGTGGGGCAGACCGACAACCCCTACATGGTGGCCAGCACCTCTTTGATTCTGCCGATCTTTAACATTACCCTCTGTCTGGCGGGTCTGGCGGGCATCGGCGGCGGCGCGCTGATTTCCAGACTGCTGGGCCAGGGCAGGGAGGAGGAGGCCCGGCGGGCGGCTGCCTTTTCCCTCTATCTGGGCGGGCTGATTGCTGCCCTGTTCGCCCTGGGGATGGGCCTGTTTATGGAGCCCATTCTGGGCGTGCTGGGGGCGGGGGAAAATACCTATGCCTATGCCAGACAGTATGCCCTGTGTGTCATTGTCGTCGGCGGCGTACCCACCGTGCTGTCCAACGTGCTGGCCAATCTGCTCCGCAGCATCGGCCGCTCCAGGGAGGCGGGCCTGGGCATCATCCTGGGCGGCCTGCTGAACATTGCTCTGGACCCCCTGTTCATGTTTGTCCTGATGCCGAAGGGACAGGAGGTGCTGGGCGCCGGCATCGCCACCTGCCTGTCCAACTGCGTGGCCTGCTTGTTTTTCGTGGTTGTGCTGCTGCGGATGGGGAAGGGAGCCGTGATTACCTTTAACCCCGGGGTGGGTCTGCCTGAGCGGGCGAGCGTGGTGGCCGTCTTTGCCGTGGGCGTGCCCTCGGCCATTGCCACCTTCCTGTTCGATATGGATTACGTGATACTGGACAAGCTGATGGTCTCCTACGGGGACCTGGCCCTGGCGGCGGTGGGGATCGTCCTGAAGGTGGAGCGCTTCCCCCTGAACGTGGGCATCGGTATCTGTCAGGGTATGCTGCCCCTGGTGGCTTATAACTACGCGGCCGGAAACAAACAGCGGATGGAAGACACCATCCGTCTGGCCCGCACCCTGGGCCTGGTGATTGCCGGGGTCAGTGTGGCGCTGTATGAGATATGCGCGGTCCAGTTTACCCGCCTGTTCATCTCCGACGCCCAGACCCTGGAAATGGCGGCCCAGTTCCTGCGCATCCGGGTGCTGGCCACTCCGCTGATGTTTTTGAGCTTCTTTACCGTCTATCTGTTCCAATCCTTCGGTAAGGGCCGCTTTTCCCTCTTTCTGGGGGTGACTCGGTGGTTGGTGTTCAACATCCCCATGCTGTTCCTGCTCAACAGGCTTTTTGGCATGTACGGCCTGGTCTGGTCCCAGGCCGCAGCGGATACCCTGACCGTGATTTTGTCCTTTGTTATCTACCACAAATTCAAACCAAGGCTTTGAGAAAAGGCGGACGTTTCTTGGAAAACGCCCGCCTTCCTTTTTTGGAAAAGAACTTGACAAAGCTGTCTATAATGAGTAGACTATAACTGTCTACAAAATATAGACGGAGGAGGTGAAGGGATGAACGCCTTTCGTCTGGGCGAGGTGGAGGCCCGGTTTGCGGATTTGATTTGGGCCAACGCGCCATTGACTACCGGGGAGCTGGTAAAGCTGTGCCAACAGGAGCTGCGGTGGAAGCGAACCACCACCTATACGGTCCTCAAGCGGCTGTGTGAGCGGGGGATTTTTGAGACAAGGAACAGTGTGGTGACGGCCCGGCTGTCCCGCCGGGAGCTTTACGCCCGCCAGAGCGAGGCCTTTGTGGCGGAATCCTTCGGCGGATCGCTGCCTGCCTTCCTGGCGGCATTTGCCGCCCGAAAAAAGCTGTCACCCGACGAGGTGAGGGAAATCCGGAGGATGATTGACAGCTGGGGAGAGGAGGAATGAGCATGAAAACCCTGTTTGAGGGAGTGCTGTCCCTGGGCTTTTCCGCCGGGTGCCTCATTCTGGCGGTGGTGCTGCTGCGGCTCATTTTGTTCCGGGCCCCCAAATGGACCCGCTGCGGACTGTGGGCTCTGGTGGGTCTGCGCCTGGCGGTGCCCTTCTCGCTGGAGAGTCCGTGGAGCCTTGTGCCCCGCTTTCCTCAGACGGCCCAGCCGGTTATTCTCGAAAAGGAAATTGACTTTATAGTAGAGCTGCCTCAAGCGACTGGCATGGGCGGAGCGTTTCATGGCGTGGCAACGGCTGATGGGCCGGCGGCGGGACCGGAGCTGTTGAGTGTGCTGAGCTGGGTGTGGCTGGCGGGTGTGCTCCTGCTGCTGGGCTATGCCCTGGTCAGTGTACTCCGGCTGCGGCGCCGGGTGGCGGAGGCGGTGCCCCTGAAGGGAAATGTCTGGCAGTGCGACCTGGTGGATACTCCCTTTCTCCTGGGCGTGCTGCGGCCCAGAATTTATCTGCCCTCAGACTTGCCCCAGGAGGCTCTGGAGCCGGTGCTGGCACATGAAAACGCCCACCTGGCCCGGCTGGACCACTGGTGGAAGCCCCTGGCATTCCTGCTGCTGGCGGTGTATTGGTTTCACCCCCTGGTATGGCTGGCCTACGGACTGTTTTGCCGGGACCTGGAGCTGGCCTGTGATGAGCGGGCAATCAGGGACCTGGACGGAGCGGGGCGGAAGGCCTACTCCCTGGCTCTGCTGACATGCAGCACCGAAAAACGCTCCCTGGCTGCCTGCCCCCTGGCCTTCGGAGAGGGGGGTGTGAAGGGACGAGTGAAAGCGGTGCTGGGCTACAAACGCCCCGCCTTTTGGCTGGTGCTGGCGGCGGCCGCCGCCTGCGCCGCGGCGGCGGTGTGCTTTTTCACCCAGCCGGTGCGCCATCCCACCCTGGAGTGGGCCCAGTCCCTGACGGCGGAGCAGGTGACCGCCGTGGATTTGGTGGTGCTGCCCCAGGACAAACCCTACAAACAGCTTGCCCCGGAGGAGATTCCGGCGGTGGTGGAGCTGCTCCGCCAGAGCCGGGGCAGCCCGGTGAAAGAGCCGGAGGCGCTGGACGGACAGAGCATCTGGTTTTCCCTCACCCTCACCGACGGCACCAAGCATACGGTGGGCAATCTGGGGAATGTCTACCTGGTCATCGACGGAGACTACTACGATGCGCCCTATGGCTGGCTGGCTAGCTGGTGCGACGCCTACGGAGCGGGAGATGCTCCTCTGCCGGAGGGCTATTTTGACCGCACCCTCACCCTGGAGGATGTGCTGGCGCTGTCTGAAAAGGGAGAAGCCTTTACCTGGACGGACTTGGACGGCTTTACCTATACCGAGACGGGATCAGGCCTTTATATCCGCATCTGTCCGGTGGAGGGGCCCTACACCCTCTCCGTGGGCGGCGCGGGACCTTCCGGCTGGATGATGTACGCCATTCTGAGCTGCGATGACTTTGTCGAGAGCGTGGATATCCGTGCCGCGGATGTGGCCGCCTTTCTCCAGGCACAGGAGGAGCGGCGGACCAGGCTGACGGAGCTTTTTGCCGCTGTGGCGTCCTCTCCCGCGGCCTCTTCCAGTCCCGGGGACTACCTGGATGCCCACCCGGAGGAGCACCAGGCGCTGCTGGACGGAGGGAGAGATACGCTGTGCTATATCTTTGCCAAATTTCTGGCGGGCGGACAGACCGGGCTGGAGGGCCAGCTGATGCGTGCGGTACTGGATGAACTGGCGCCCGAGGCCCGGCTCAAGCTGGCCGCCGACACAGGTCAGGCGTATTTTGACGCCTGGCGGGTATGCGCGGAGGGCGCCCTGGAGGAACATGGCGCGGAGTGGATGGAGGAGCACCAGCCCGCCATGTGGCTGATGCTGCAAATGAGTCAGGCGGAGCTGTAACAGCTCCGCCTGACGGCCTTTTATTCGCTTTTGATGGCCTCCAGGGCGGGAATCCCCACCGCCTTGTTGGCGGGATAGTAGCCCGAGCCCAGGCCGATGAGAACGGAAAAGAGAATGGCGAACACCAGCAGCCATGGGGGAATGACGGAAACCCGATTGATGTTCTCGCCGCCCAGGATGGCGGCGGGGATGTTTTCCGGGGACAGGCCGATGGATACCAGGTTGATGATCACTGAGGCCAGGAAGCTGATGACGCAGCCCACCACGCCGCCGATGAGCCCAATGGCGCCCGCCTCTGCCAGAAACATGATGCGTACGTCGGAGACATAGCAGCCCAGGGCCTTCATAATGCCGATCTCCCGGGTACGCTCGGAGATGGACATGATCATGGTATTGGTGATGCCCAGGGCGGCCACGAACAGGGAGATGGCCCCCAGCCCACCCAGCATCATCTGCTTCTGCCGGGCCTCCTTTTCCATGGGCTTGCGGATGCTCTCCATGGATTCGGTGGCGTAGCCCATGGTTTTGATTTCCTGCTCCACCTCAGCCACCTTGTCGATGGATTCCACCTTGACCAGCACCGAATCGTAGGGCAGCTTTTTCTTTGCGGCGCCCTGCACCTTGTCCAGCACCTTCCGCAAATCGGAGAGGCTCATAATGATTCCCTCGGAGGTTTCATAGCCCTTGGAGTAATCCTCCTTTACCACGCCGCAGGGGGTGACCGGCAGTTTAACGGTGCCTGCCGCAGTGGTGAGCTCCAAGGTCAGGGTGCTCTTCATGGGGTCGAAGTAGGGTGGGGGCAGCTCGGTGGGCTGGCCATTTTCGTCCAGCTCTCCCGCCCAGCGGTCGATGATGTTCCGCCCCTCCGGCCGCAGGGTATCTTTAAAGCTGTACGCCAAAAATTCCCCGATGACCACATCACCGCTGCGCTTGGCGGCGGAGCCCTTTACCATGCGGTACCCCAACCGCTCCATCTCCTCGGTCTCCAGGCCCACCACGGAGGTCCACTCCGCGAGATAGCGGTTACCGGTGCCGGCCAGAAGGCGGATGGAGTCCACCTCCAGGCTCTGCTTGGGGGAGACCCCCACCACCCCCGTCATGCTGCGCAGCCGCTTGACCAGCGGCTCATCCAGCTTGACCTTGCCCTTGCCCCGCTGAGGAGCGTTGACGGTGATGATGGTCAAATCCCCCATCTCCGCCAGCAGTTTATCCTGGGCCTCCTTCATGCCGATGCCCAGGGAGACCATGATGACGATGGAGCAGCAGCCAATCAGCACGCCCAGCACCGTTAAGAAGGTGCGGGAACGCCGGCGCATCAGGTTTTGCAGGCAGATGCGCAGCAAATCCTTTTTCTGCACGGCTTATCCCTCCCCGCTGTTCGGGCCGTCATCCCAGCTGTCCCAGGCCGCGCTGCTCTCAGTGAGCCGGGCGGCCTTTTTCTTTTTCACCAGGACCACAGCCAGCGCCGCCGCCCCGCCGCCCCCGGCTGCCAGGAGAATGGGCAGCCAGGGGATGGAGAGGCCCGCTCCATCCTCTTCAAATTCCATTCCGTCCTCCACGAGAGGCACATATTCTTCCGCCGTCAGTTTGATGGGAAATTCCTTGGTCAGCACCTGCTGGTCCGCGTTTTCATAGGAGATTTTCAGCAGGACGCTGATTTCGCCCTCCTTGTTGGGAGAGATTGCGAAACCCACGTTGCCGTTGGTGCCGGCGGTGACGTTGCCCAGGTACTGGGTGCGGGCCGGCGTGTCCACATCCTCGCCCACCACGGTGGCCTCCAGATTGGCAATGTCGTCCTTGCCTTTGTTGACATAGGAGAGCGTGAGCTCCACCTCCTCGCCCACAGTGACGTACTCGGGTACGGTGGGCGCGTTGATGTGGAAGCGGTCCGGCTGGTAGACAGGGACGGACAGCTTGATGTCAGAGGAGGCCTGGGTCCGTTTTTCTCCGTCGGAGTACTCATACTTAAAGGAAATGTTGATAGTCTGAGCACCGGTTTTGCTGGTGGGCACAGCCCGCATGGGTACCTGCTGATTCTGGGCGCCGCTGGCGGCCAAAGTGCGGTAGAAGTAGGTGTTGGTGCTGCCGTCCATGGCAAAGCTCTCGCCGCCGTCCACGGTGACCACCACATTTTCCACCGGACTTGTCCCGGTATTTTCAAAGGTAAAGTCCAGCGGGAACTTGGCGCCCGCGGAGACAGACTCGCCGCCGTAAGTGAAGCTGCGGATGACCAGGTTGGGCACCGACTGCTCCGCCTTGGAGAGAACATTGGCGGTGAGGTTCAGCCGGTCGGTGGCGGTGGCCTGGGTAATGGTCTCCCCGTTGTCATAGCTGTATTTCAGCTCGGTGCTCAGAGACTGGGTGGCGGCGGTCAAATCCTTGGCCGCTTTTATTTTTACCGTGATGGCGGCGCTTTTGCCCGGCTCGATATCCCCCAGCAGGAAGGTGGAGGCATCATTGACCACCGTAAGGGAGTCGGAGGGGGTCACCATGGCCACGGGGGAGAGGAGCTTGGTGGTGCCGGCGTTCTGGAAGGTAAGGGTGAGGGAGACGGTTTCGCCGGGATTGATGGGCCGCTCCATGGCCGAGCGGGTAACCAGTACCACGGGCTGGGGCACGGCCTCTCTGGCCAGCGCGGGAAGAACCACCTTGTCGGAGGAGGTGGCCTGGGTGAGCATGCCGCCGTTGTCGTAGCTGTACTTCAGCTCGGTGCTCAGGGTCTGGGTGGTGGAGGAGAGGCTTTTCAGCGCCTTGACCTTCACCAGGACGGAGGCGCTTTTTCCCGGCTCAATGTCACGCAGCAGGAAGGTGGCGGCGTCGTTCATCACCACCAGGGAGTCGGAGGGGGTAACGGTAACCACCGGGGTGACCAGCTTGGTGGTGCCGGTATTCTGGAAGGTGACGGTTACCTCGGCGCTCTCTCCGGGGGCAATGGGATTGGCCATGGCCGAGCGGGTGACCAGCACCACAGGCTGGGGTACGCTTTCCCGACCCAGGGCGGGAATGGAGACCTTGTCCGTCACCGAGCCCTGGGTGAGGGAGACGTTGTTGTAGTAGTTGAACTTCAGCTCCACGCCCAGGGACTGGGCGGGGGAGGGAATGGTGCTGTTTGCCTTGAGCTTCACCTTGATGCTGCCGGTCTTTTTTCCGGCGATGTCTTCCATGGCAAAGGAGGCCGAGCCGCCCAGGATGGTAATGCCGTCAGAGGGGGTAAGGGTGGCCACCGGGGATTTGAGGCTGAGGTTGCTCAGATTGCGGAAGGAGAGGGTGAGGGTGAGCTCCTGTCCGGCCTCCAGGGGCTTTTCCATGTCGCTGCGGGAGATGAGGACCATGGGCGCCGGCGCAGGGTCCGGCGCGGAGGGAATATCCGGCGGAGAAGAGGCGGGATCGTTGACCACCGCCTCGGTGATGGTGAGCTCCAGGGTCTGATAGGAGGCGGGCTGGTTGGGCAGACCAACCTGGAGACGCAGGCTCTGTCCCACCCCCTTGTAGGTCAGGCCGGTGAGCCTGACGGCGTAGATCAGGGGCTTACCTTCTTCCGAGGTGCGCTCCACGGTCACGGACCCGCCATTGAAGCTGTCCTCCAGCTTGGTGATGTCCAGGGTGCCCACGTCGGTACCGGCGCCGCCGGTATCCTTGATGGAAACCGTGATGTTCACCTTGTTTCCGGCGCGGACGGAGGACACGCTGGTTCCGTTGGAATTGGCAACGGTATAGCCGGTGACATAGAGGTTGCCGCCGTCGGCGCCCAGGGCGGGAGGAAGCGCCGCTGCCAGCAGGATGGGCAGGAGCAGAAGGGAGAGGACCCGCTGCAGGAAATTACGTTTCATGGCTTGTGTTCTCCTTATGATTGAGTTGGTTGCTGACGATTTCCCCGTCAATGAGGGTGACAATCCGGTGGGCGTAAGCCGCCATTTCCGGGTCATGGGTAACCAAAATAATGGTCTGGTGGTAGTCCCGGGCGAAGGAGCAAATCATATCCATGATTTCTATGGTGGTTTTGGAATCCAGGTTTCCGGTGGGCTCATCGGCGAATACCACGTCCGGCCGGGCGATAAAGGCCCGGGCAATGCCCGCCCGCTGCTGCTGACCGCCGGACATCTGCCGGGGGAAGTGGTCCAGCCGGTGGGACAGACCCACCCTGCACAGCAGCTTCCGGGCGGCGGCCTCCCGCTGGGCCTTTGGGACACCCCGGAAGAGCAGGGGCATGGCCACGTTTTCCGTGGCCGTGAGGTTGGGCAGCAGGTTGTAGGACTGAAACACAAAGCCCAGGTGCCGCTGGCGGAAGGAGGCCAGCTGATTTTCGCTGAGCCGGGAAATGGGCACTCCGCCGATGCGCACTTCTCCCCGGGTGGGCTTCTCCATTCCGGCCAGCTGATTGAGCAGCGTGGACTTACCGGAGCCGGAGGTGCCGAAGATACAGCAGATTTCTCCCCGCATCACCTCCAGGTTGATGCGCTTGAGGGCCACCACGGTTTCATCTCCCACGGGGTACTCCTTGCGGATGTTTTTCACTTCGATGATGGGACGGCTGCGCTGGTCTGGCTGGTGCATGGCCTCCACCTCCTTTCCAAAGCTATCATAACGGCGAAATCTTCATCCGCCATGGGAGAGAAGCTAAAGCTTTATAAAGAAAAACAGAAGGTCCCGGACAGAATCTGTCCGGGACCTCAGCTTGTGGAAAAAGCCTCGCAGAGTTCGCGCCCGCAGGCGCGAAGAAAGTCCAATCTGTTTTCAGCCGCGACATGTGCGTGGCTGAAAACACTGCTCAGGCTGCAAGTGTGGGTTTTGTCCACCGAAGGCGGAC
>CALWOL010000033.1 GCA_944383135.1 uncultured Flavonifractor sp. | reverse complement strand
GAAGGACAGAAGAAAACTGGGAGAGATTCATCTCTCTGCAGACATAGTTGGTGGTGAGTAGCAGATCCAGCCGCCGCTCCTGGAGGGCCCGCTGCAGCTCCCCATCACTCAGTTCCTCCGTGAGAAGAACCAAATCAGGATGGGCCGCACAGAAGTCCCGCAGCCGCTGCCGGATGGGCTCCGGACAGCCCAGCCACTGGCTCCACCCCACCCGCAGCACATTGGCGCGGCCCTGAAGCTCCTCCTGAAAGGCCCTCACCATCTTCTCCCGCTGGAGCAGGCATTGGAGCATCTGCTCCCCCGCCCTGGTGAGGTGAATTTCATGGAAATTGCGCAGGAAGAGGGACAGCCCCGTCTCCTCCTCCAGGTTCTGAATATGGCGGCTGACCGCCTGCTGAGAAATCATCAGCTCTCGGGCGGAGACGGAAAAGCTGCGGGTCCGGGTTACGGAGATAAAGCAGAAGACGTCAAGCCAGTTCATCTTAGCGCTCCTTTTTCGTCAGTCGGTGGCTGCTGCGCTCTGTTTCTATATTGTAATACGAAAACAAAAAAATTGGGTAAACTTCCTGATATTTTTTTAGTTGTAGCCCTACAAATAGGCAACCTGCACAAGGCCCGGCCGGACATTTTATTCAAAAACCCAATGACAGTGGCCCGGCGGCCGTCTCTCCCCGCCCCCCAGCGGAGCGCCGCTCCCTGGGCGGGCGTTTCTTGTTAAGGTTACCTAAAGGTTTCTGAAAAAGCCGCTTTCCTTTGTTGTATTCGCACACCCGGAAAACTGATTTTCAAAAAAGTGGGCCTTTGCTATGCTTGACCTGACCAGTTTAAAAAGAAGGGAGGGGCAGTTTTCCGACGCGAAATCCGTCGTCCGCAGACGGAACAAACATTCATGTTTTATCAAAAAACGGAAGGAGCGGGAACTGAGTATGTTTAACATTTTTGCTGGTGTAAAGGACAAGAGATTTATCAAGCACGGGACCCTACTGCTGATTCTGGGCTTTTTGGCCTACTACCTCTACTGCGTCACCGTGGGCGAGCAGGTGAATCTACTCACTACCATTTTGCCTGCCGAAACGGGATGGGCCATTCCCGATATCACTAACATCCTAACCTACGGTTCCCTGGCCAGCGTGGTGTTGGTGTTTGTCATCAACACCCTGTTCATGAAGGTGGATGCCAAGAAGCTGATGGTGGTGGCCACCCTAATCACCGCAGTTTGCTTTGCGGCCATGGGGTTCTCCTCCACTGCCATCAACTTTGCGATGTTCTTTGTGTCCTTCTTCGTGCTGCGTATCATCATTGTGGTCCTTCAGCACGGCACCAACTTGGTTTGCAACAACTGGTGGGGTGCCAACCGCGGTAAGGCCCTGGGCATTGTGACCATCGGCGCGCCTGTGGCCAGCGCCACCTTTGTTGCTATGTGCACCGCCGGCCAGTCCGCCGGTATGACATTTGCGAATCTCTACTATGTAATCGCGGGTTGTGTCGTGGTTCTGGCGATCCTGTTTGCCGCCTTCTTCAAGACCTCTCCCGAGCAGATGGGCCTTCACGTTGACGGCGCCGATGTCGCTCCCACCTCCGAGCGGGAGGAGCCCGGCAGCACCATAACGATTGGTGAGGTGCTCAAGCGGGGCGATAGCTGGCTGATCATTATCTCCTTTGGCATTTTCACATTCGGCACCACTATGATTACCGCTTTCTTTGTAACTCACATGACCGCTATGGGGGTTTCCGCCACCCTCTATCTGCCCGCGCTGTCCATCGGCGCCATCATTGGCATTCCTATGAGCTATGGCTTGGGCGTCATCGATGATAAGTGGGGCACCCCCAAGGCTTCTGCGGTTATGGGCCTGCTGTACATCGTTGGTTTCCTGGCCATGTATCTCACCAACGGAAACAGCATCGGCCTGATTGCCCTGGCGGCCGTAGGCTACGCCGGGATCACCGGCGCTTGTCCCAACCTGAACCCCTCCATCAACACCTATGTGTATGGTCGGAAGAACTTCCTGGCGGCTACCCGCGTGGTCATGGCCCTGCAGATGGTCATCGCGGCCTTTGCCAACAGCTACATGGGTTATTTCATCGCTGCCGGCAAGAGCGGCTTGGGCTACCTGATCTGGATTATCGCCATTGTTGTGGCCATCATCATGGTACTCATCGTTGGACGCAAGCCCGCCTATGATTCCCCTGAGGCGGTTTCGGCCCGCAGCAGGAAGTAAGAATATGAACATTCAGGGGAAAGATGTCCGCCGCCCCGCCGCTAGGACGGCAAACTATGTCCTCACAGTCAAAGAAATGGTAGACGCGGTTAACAGTATTAACCCCAACGCGCCCTATCACGACTGGTTTGCCAGCCATCCCGAAGCCCAGGCGGCCGTCTGCGTGAAAGACGGTATATATAGGCCAGAACTCTCGGCATCCTCCCGCCTTATGGGCGGGAGGATGGCCGAAGGCCGGGCGGAGTGCCTGAGAGTCAACGCCACTGACGGCATAACCGGCGGGATCTTTGTGGAAGGCCCGGGCCGGTTCGAGGCGGTGAACGCGTCGATCGCGTTGTCGGGAGACAGCGTGGGTATCGGAGGTCCCTCCACCGGGGCTGCGGTGAAAGATGGTGGCGAGCTGATCCTGCGGGAGGCCTTTATCGACGTGTCCGGCCTGACCCACTATGCCACTGTGGCCGAGCGAAACAGCGTCCTGCGGGTTTATGACAGTGTTATCGCCTCCCATGGTGCGCCCTTTGGCGAGGGTCAACCCCAGCCCACCGGCATTATGCAGACGCCGCCGCCAGGGTTGATGATTGACGGCAATGGCCGCACTCACTGCACCATGACTGGCTCCCAGAGCTTTTTCTACAACTGCCTCATTACCTGCGACGGCTGGGGCGCCTTGTCCACCGAGACGGCGGAGGGTTTTGCCTACCTGGAGGCCAACGACTGCCGGGTGGTCACTATCCGTCGGGGCTACGGCACTTACTCCGACCCGGGGTGCCATGTGGTACTCAACCGCTGCCGGGTGGACAGCGCCGACATGATCGGCATTGTGGGCGGTCAGGGAGAGTTGATCCTGCGGGACTGCCAGGCCCGTTGCGGCACTTACGGCGTGCTTCTCCACTCGGTGGCCGGCGTGCCCGAAGAGATTGGCTCGGTTGAGGTGACGGGTGGCCGGATTGAAAGCGAGGGCCCCATGGCCCTCATTCGTTCGGACAATGCGAGGCTCCGCTTTGATCATGCGCAACTGTGCTCTCGGTGTGGCGTGCTGATTCACACTCAGGTCAACGACGATCCGCTGGCAACTCCGGCGGGAGAGGATCCCTATGGCGTGGAGGTGGTGTTCCGCGAGATGGATGCCCAGGGGGATGTCCTCCACGAGGACACCCAGCGACAGCTCTACCTGTATCTGGAAAGCGCCACTCTGCGGGGCGCGGTAAGGGGCGCCTGTATCCAGATGGATCAAGGCGGAAAGTGGTTTGCCACCAGTGACAGCGAGGCAGTCCTGATGGGGGAGATCCATCCCTTCCAGCTGGATGCGCCCCAAGGGGTGACCGTCAGGCTTCACGCAGTTCAGGCCGGAAGGCAGACCCTGCCTTCCGGGGGCATATTGGAACTGATTTGTAACGAATAAGGAGGCAAATAAGAATCATGAAAGCTGGCGTTTTTTACGGCAAGGGAGATCTGCGTATTGAAGAACGCCCTATGCCCCACGCGGGGGCCGGCCAGATGGTGGTCAAGATTGACTACTGCGGTGTGTGCGGCACCGACGTGGAGGCCTATAACTACGAGATTGTCAAACCTGTTATTGTGCTTGGCCACGAGAATGTGGGCACCGTCTACGAAGTGGGCGAAGGCGTGACCGGCTTCCAGGTGGGAGACAAGGTCCTGTGTGGCCCGCCCTCCTACTGTGCCGAGCACTGTTCCTCCTGCCGGAGCGGACGGCCCAACATCTGCGATACCGGCTTTGCCCGCACCGCCGGCATCGGCGGACCTGACGGAGGTTATGCCGAGTACATGCTCATCCAGGACGTGGCCCATACCATGGTCATCCACATTCCCGATGGAGTGGATTTGAAGGACGCGGTGCTCTTTGATGTGATCTGCGTCTCCCTCCACGGCCTGCGCCGGTCCAACTTCAAGCTGGGGGACACGGTGGCCGTGTCCGGCACCGGCCCCATCGGGCTGGCCGCCATCCAGCTGGCCAAGGCGGCGGGCGCCCGTACCGTGGTGGCTATCGGTACCAACTCCAAAAAGTTCCCTCTGCTGAAGGAGTACGGGGCGGACTACTGTATCAACGCCAAGGAGTGCGAAGACCTGGCGGCCGAGGTGCGCAAGGCGGTGGGCAATCCCGACGGCGCGGACGTGACCCTGGAGTGCGCCGGCAATCAGCCCAGCCTGCTCAACTGCATCCACCACATCGCCAAAAACGGCTCCCAGGTCATTCTGGTGGGCATTCTGGGGGAGCCCCTGGACAAGCTGGTGCTGGCCCCCGTCATCCCCCGGGAAATCGACCTCATCTCCTCCTTTGTCTACACTCCGGAGGAAATCGAAATCTACCTCAGCATGCTGGCCACCGGCAAGATCAAGTTTCCCAAAATGGTTACCGACGAGGTCTCGCTGGACGAGGTGGTGGAGAAGGCCCTGGACCGCAAGGACCGCACCGGCCAGCTGAAAATCCTGCTCAATCCGTCGCTGTAAGGGAGGACTGACCATGAAACAAATGGACGCAGACATTATCGTTGTGGCTGCCGGCCTTTCCGGCCTGGCCGCCGCCATTGCCGCGGCGGAGAAGGGAGCCAGCGTCATCGCCTTTGAAAAGGCCGCTACCACCGGCGGCGCCGCCAACATGGGCATGGGGCCCCTGGGGGTGGGCTCCCGGAAGCAGCGGGAGCAGATGGTGGCCCTGACCCCCGGCGAGGCCTTCCGCAAGCACATGTTCTTCACTCACTACAAGGTGGACGCCCGCCTGGTGCGGGACTACTACTTCAAATCCGGGGACACCATCCAGTGGCTGGAGCGGATGGGAGTCCAGTTTGTGGGGGTCCAGCGGGCCTTCGGCGCCCCCGAGGCCACCCGCCCCTATTCCGACGGCGAGTTCACCTGGCATGTGGTGCGCCCCGAGGGGGGCGGCGTGCCGGGTCCCCGGGCGGCCTCCGCCATGATCAAGGCCATGACCGAGTACGCGCTGGATCTGGGCGTCCAGTTTGCCTTTGAAACCCCGGTAAAGGAAATCCTCATGGAGAACGGGGAGGCTGTGGGTGTCCGGGCGGTGGATAAGACCGGTGAGGAGATTGAATGTACCGGCGGCGCCGTCATCATTGCCACCGGCGGCTTCGGCTGCAACCCCAAAATGATTCAGGAGGAGACCGGCTTTGAGTTCGGCAAGACCATCTTCAACTTTGCCGTGCCCGGTATGGAGGGCGACGGCCTGAAAATGGCCTGGGCCGTGGGGGCGGGAAAGACCCCCTGCACCATGGAGCTGATGTACCAGCTGCCCGACAACATGAACCACTTTATTCTGGACGGCGCCTTCCGGCAGCCCTGCCTGTGGGTCAACCGCATGGGCGAGCGGTTCATGCCCGAGGACCAGATTGGAAACACCACCTTCACCGGCAACGCCATTTCGGTCCAGCCCGGCAAGGTGGCCTACGCCATTTTTGACGAGGCGCTGCTGGAGCACTACAAGAAAAACGGCCCCGACATCATCTCCCACGTCCACCCCCACGACCTGTTCGACCATTTTGACGACATGTGGGAGCGGGATTTGGCGGCGGGCTACGAGCCCATCGCCCAGGCGGACACTCTGGAGGAGCTGGCCCAAAAGGCCGGCATTGACGCGGCGGGCCTGCGGCGCACAGTGGAGGACTACAACCGCTGCTGCGAAAAGGGCTATGACGAAATTTTCGAAAAGGACCGGGCCTACCTCCAGCCCATCGGCCGGGGCAAGCTCTACTGCTGCCGGCAGAACGTGGGGGCCTACGGCTCCCTGGGCGGCATCCTCATCAACCACAGGACCGAGGTAATGACAAAGGACTACCAGGTCATTCCCGGCCTCTACGCCGTGGGCACCGACGCCTGCAACATTTTTGGAGACAGCTATCCCTTCATTCTCTCCGGCAACACCATGGGCTTCTGCCTCAACTCCGGCCGCATCGCGGGGGAGAACGCGGTGGACTTTGCTCTGGTGGAGGCGTGAGTCATGGGACCCCTGACTATTCTGGCTGTCAACCCTGGCTCCACCTCCACCAAGATCGCCCTGTTCCGGGACGAGGAACCGGTATTCAAGGCGAACGTGGTCCATGACGCCCAGACCCTGGCCGCCTTCCCCCAGGTGTGCGACCAGCTGGACTACCGGGTGGACACCATCCTGGCAGCCTGCGCCGCAGCTGGGGTGGACCTGTCCCGGTGCGACGCCTTTGCGGGCCGCGGAGGCGGGCTGAACTCCTGCCAGGGGGGCACCTATCGGGTCAACGACACCATTCTGGCCCACGCGCGGCGGGGGGGCGGCAACCACCCCGCCGCCCTGGGCAGCCAGATCGCTCAAAAATTTGCTCTCCGGTACGGAAAGCCTGCCTTTATCGTCAATCCCCCCGACGTGGACGAGTACTGTGATGAGGCCCGGGTTACCGGTCTGAAGGACGTGTACCGCAACGCCTCCACCCACGCCCTGAACCAGAAGGAGACCGCCATCCGCATGGCGGCCCAGCTGGGGCGGAATTACGAGGACTGCAACTTCATCGTGTGCCATCTGGGGGGCGGAGTCTCCATCACTGCCCACAAAAAAGGGCGCATGGTGGACTCCAACGGCATTATCAACGGGGAGGGCCCCATGGCCCCCACCCGCTCCGGGGCGCTGCCCGCTGCCGAGGTAGTAGAGCTGTGCTATTCGGGGCAATACACCAAAGCAGAGCTAATGAGGCGCATTACCAAGTCCGGGGGCTTCGTGGACCATCTGGGTACGTCGGAGACCCTGGAGGTGGCGGAAAAGATCCGCCAGGGCGACCAATATGCGGCCCTCATTTACCGGGCCTTCCAGTACCAGATCGCCAAGGAGATTGGTTCCATGGCAGCGGTTCTGCGTGGGAAGATTGACGCCATCGTCCTCACCGGCGGTATATCCCATGACCAGACCCTGCGGAAGAACCTGAAGGCCATGGTGGGCTTTCTGGCCCCGGTTTACGCCTTCCCGGGGGAGTTTGAAATGGAGGCGCTGGCCGCCGGCGCCCGCCGGGTACTCACCGGCCAGGAGACGGAAAAGGTCTACACCGGCGAGCCTGTTTTTTCAGGCTGGAACCGGTAAGGAGGATACGGGACATGAAGCTGTGGATTGACGGCACGGAAGTAACGGCTCAGGTGGGGCAAACCGTGCTGGAGGCCGCCCTGGCGGCCGGCATTTACATTCCCCACCTGTGCTATCACCCCGATTTACATCCCCAGGGGGGCTGCAAGCTGTGCGTGGTGGAGATCGAGGGGGAGGACCAGGTAGTCACCTCCTGCACAACTCCGGTCCGGGAACAGCTGCGGGTGGTCACCAAAAGCCCACGGCTGGCCCAACTGCGTAAGGCCTCCATGGAGCTGATGCTGGCGGGGCATCCGGGCGATTGTACCGGCTGCCGTTCCTTCGGGAACTGCGAGCTGCAGGCCATGATGCAGTACTTGCCTGCCGTGGCCAACGGGGAGCTGCGTACCTTCCGCCGGAAGAACGCCGACTGGCCCGCCAACGATCCGCTGATCGTCCGGGAAATGGAGCGGTGCATTCAGTGCGGCCGGTGTGTCCGGGCCTGCCGGGACCTGCGGGGCGTGGGCATCCTGGACTACCACCACAGTGAGGGCGAGATGTATGTGGGAACGGAGAAAAACGTGCCCCTCCTGGATGCCGACTGCCGGTTCTGCGGCGCCTGCGTGGAGGTGTGCCCCACCGGAGCCCTGCAGGACCGGGAAGGGATCTTCCGGAAGGATCTGCCCCGGGAGCAGGCCCTTATCCCATGCCAGGCGGAGTGTCCCGCCCATATCGACATCCCCGGCTATCTCTATGCCATCAGCCAGGGCGATTACGCCGGGGCGGTGGACATCATCCGGGAAAAGGTTCCCTTCCCCCTGGCGCTGGGCCATGTATGCACCGCTTATTGTGAAAAGGGCTGCAAGCGCAGGGGGCTGGATCAGCCTCTGGCGGTACGGGACCTGAAGCGGTTTGCCGTGGAGCATGACGACCGGCAGATCTGGCGCAGCCGCCATGTCCCCTTTTCCTCCACCGGAAAGCGGGTGGCGGTGGTGGGAGCGGGGCCCTGTGGGCTCACCGCCGCCTACTACCTGGCCCTGAAGGGCCACGCAGTCACCGTGCTGGAGCGGTATCCGGTGCCCGGGGGCATGATGGCCCTGGGCATCCCGGCCTACCGCCTGCCCCGGGAGGCGCTGATGGGGGAAATCGCCGAGATTACCGCCGTGGGCGTGACCCTCAAAACAGGGCAAAACGTGACCAGCATCACAGAATTGAAAGAGGATTATGACGCGGTCCTGGCGGCGGTGGGCGCCGCCCAGGGCAAGCGGCTCCCACTGGCGGGAGCCAACGACAGCCAGTGCGTCACCGCCCTGGAGGTGCTGCGCTCCGTCTCTCTCACCGGCAGCCATCCCCTGCTCGGCCCCGGACGGCGGGTGACGGTGCTGGGGGGCGGCAACGTGGCCTTTGACGCCGCCCGCACCGCCCTGCGGCTGGGCGCCCAGGTGCGGGTGGTGTGCCTGGAGGACCGGGACCACATGCTGGCCGACGAAGAAGAAATTGTCCAGGCCGGGGAGGAAGGGGCGGCCGTCTGCCCCGGCAGGCACAACCTGGAGCTGGTAGCTGAGGACGGAACCATCACCGCCCTGCGGACGGAGCGCATCACCGGCTTCCGCTTCACCCCCGGCGGGCTGGAGGTAGACCCGGTGCCCGGCAGCGAGGAGCTGTTCCCCACCGACGTGGTCGTCTTTGCCGCGGGGCAGAAGAGCGACCTGACCCCTGCCTTTGGACTGCCGCTCAACCAGTGGGGCTATCCGGAGCACAACGGCTGCGCCACGGCGGTAGAGGGGGTCTTTACGGCGGGGGATGCGGTGACAGGCACCAAGGCGGTCATCGACGCCATCGCCGCCGGCCGGGACGCCGCCCGGGAGATGGACCTCTATCTGGGGGGAGACGGCTGCATCGACCCGCCCCCTGCCCAGCGGAAGCAGAAAGACCCCTGCATCGGCAAGCAGGAGGGCTTTGCCCGGCTGCACCGCACCCACGCCGGGGTGAGAGACCCGGAAGCGCGGAAGGGCTGCTGGGACAAGGTGGATCTGGGCTATTCCAAGGAACAGGCCAAGACGGAGGCGGAACGATGCCTCAGCTGCCCGCTGCGGACACAGATCGGCGTCTCCGAGCTGTGGACGGCCTATCTGCCCAAGTAAGGGGGAGAGAAAATGAAACCTATTTGTGAAAAGACGGGGGCGCTGCTTCCCGGGCCGGAGGACCTGTCCGCCCTGCCGGAGGACCAGTGCGCCGTCCATCTGGCGGAGCAGGTGGCCCAGGCCGCCTGCGGGGCCTCTTGCGGTCAGGATGTGTTCTGCCGGGACGGGATGTATCAGCTCTATCTTATCATTTGGGATATCGCCCGGGGCAAGGGGCGGGCCCGGGATCTGGAATTGATCCCCGAACTGTGCAGCGTCATTGAGGAGAACGCCGGCTGCGATCTGGCAGTCCAGGCCGCCCGGAAAATCCGGGCTTTGGTGGAGCTGCGGCAGGATCAGTGGCGGGCCCATGTACTGCGAAAGCTGTGCCGTCCAGGGGTCTGTCCCATGCCGCCACAGGCGGGCAGCCAGGTCCAACAGCCCGTGCTGCGCCGGCGCAGACGAGGTGCAGCCCAATAAATTTCAATCAGGAGGAAAAAACCATGGAAGACAGAACTGAAATTGTGAACTATATCCGGGAATATCTGGCCAAGATCCTGGGCCTCGCCCAGGACAGCCTCACCGAGGAGACCACTCTGGCCAGCCTGAATATGAAGAGCGTCAACTACTCCCAGCTGACCACCGCCCTGGAGGACGCCTGTGACGTAGAGGTACCCTATATGGAGTTCAAGCGCCAGGCCGATACCATCGGCGCCGCGGCGGACTATGTGATTACTCTGCTGGAAGCGTAAGGAGGGTTCTTATGGCGGAAATTTTTGAGAAAAAGGAAGTGCTGGGCGGCGAAGAGATCACCGTCTGCTACCGCAAGGCCCGGGAGCCGGTGGACCCGGCGGAGGATCTGGATCTGTCCAAGCTGGAGGGCATCGCCTCCACCGCCCACGGCTTCTGCGCCAAGTTCAACCAGCGGGAGTACAAGACGGAGGATGGTATTATCTGCATGCAGGACGTGCCGGTAAAGCTCAGGGACGGCACGACCATCTATACGGACATCTACCGCCCAGACACCGATAAGCCGGTGCCCCTCATCGTGTCATGGAGCTATTACGGCAAGCGGCCGGGGGACGGCATGAGTGAGTGGCAGATCATGGGAGTTCCTCCCGGAACCACCTCCAAAATGTCCAAGTTTGAATCCCCTGACCCGGGCTACTGGTGCCACTACGGCTACGCCATCGCCAATGTGGACCCCCGAGGCACCGGCCACTCAGAGGGAGACATCAACATGTTCGGTTCCCAGGATGCCCGGGACGGCTATGACTTTATCGAGTGGGCGGCCCAGCAGTACTGGTGCAGCGGCCGGGTAGGCATGGGAGGCAACTCCTGTGTGGCCATGACCCAGGTGCGCATTGCAGCCCAGCAGCCCCCTCACCTGTGCTGCATCGCCCCCTGGGAGGCGACCTGCGACATCTACCGGGAGTCCATATTTGAGGGAGGCGTCCCCGCCCTCAGCTTCAACGAGTTTATCGTCTCCTCCCTCACCGGTCCCAACCTCATCGACGATCAGGTGGAAAACGGCCGGCGCTATCCCCTGATGAACGCTTACTGGCAGGACAAGATCCCCGACTTCAAGAAGATCCGTATTCCTGTCTATGCCACCGCCTCCTACCAGCACTTCCACCTCCATGGGGCCTTCAACATGATCCGCAAAATTAGCTCCAAGAAAAAGTGGATGCGGGCCCACCGGGAGCAGGAGTGGCCCGACCAGTACTCCCCTGAAAATCTGGAGGATCTGCGCCGGTATTTTGACCGCTACCTCCACAACATCAACAACGGCTGGGAGATGACCCCCCGCTTCCGCCTGGATGTGATGGACGCCTTTGACTGCGACTATCAGCACAACCGGCCGGAAAAGGAGTTCCCTCTGCGGCGGACGGAGTACCGCAGGCTCTATCTGGATGCCGCCGATGCCTCCCTGAAGTGGAAGCCGGTGGAGGCTGAGGCTGCCGCCCGGTATGACAGCGCCTCCCAGGAGGCGGTGTTCGACGTGACCTTTGACGAGGACACCGAGATCACCGGCTACATGAAGCTCCGCCTGTGGGTGGAGGCCGCCGACCACGACGAAATGGATCTGTTCCTCACCATCAAGAAGCTGGACGAAGAGGGCAACTGGCTGCCCACCTATATTCTGGGAGAGCCCCACCCCGGCGCCTGGGGCAAGCTCCGGGTGTCCATGCGGGAGCTGGATGAGAAGCTCACCACCTCCTTTGAGCCGGTACTGTCGGGCAAAAATCCCCAGAAGCTGAAGAAGGGCGAGATCGTTCCCGTGGATATTGCCATCAATCCCACCAGCTGGATCTGGCACAAGGGCCAGAAGCTGCGGCTGGAGGTCGCCGGCCGGTACATCCGGGAGGGCTGGTTCGAGCCCCTGGCCTGGGACACCGACAACAAGGGAGACCATATCATCCATACCGGCGGACAGTATGAATCCTTCCTCCAGATCCCCGTCATTCCCCCAAAGTACCAGACCAAGGGCGGATACGTTTACCGGTAAGGGAGAACAGACATGGATTTTATACGAAAAGTGCAGGAAAAGGCGGCCCGGCATCCTAAGGCCATCCTTTTCCCTGAAAGCCGGGAGGAGATGATCCTGCGGGCTGCCAGCCAGGTGTGGGAGCTGGGCATTGCCAAACCGGTGCTGCTGGGGCGGCAGGATGAAATCACCGCGCTGGCAGAGGGGCTCAATCTGTCCACCCAGGGGTTCGGGTTCCTGGACCCGGATGATGAGGCTGTGGTGGATCAGATGGTAGAACGCTACCTGACGATCAGCGACCTGTTTTCCGAAAAGGCCCTGCGCCGTAAGTTCAAGCAGCCGCTGAACTTCGGGGCCGCAGCCGTGCGGGTGGGCTTGGCGGATTGCCTGGCCGCCGGATATACCTGTGCCACGGGGGATGTGGTGCTGGCCGCCCAGATGTTCATCGGTATGCGGCCTGGGATCTCCACCGCCTCCAGTCTGGGAATTGTGGAATTTCCCAACTGGGACAAAGGCTCTCAGGGCAATTTTCTGGTCTTTACCGACTGCGCCGTCCAGCCCCGGCCCACGGCGGAAGAGCTGGCGGATATTGCCGTGGCCTCCTCCTACACCGTGCGCAGTCTGCTGGGCTGGGAGCCCCGGGTGGCCATGCTTTCCTTCTCCACCAAAGGCAGCGCCGCCCACCAGGACGTGGACACGGTGCGGGAGGCGGTGGCCCTGGCCAGGGAAAAGGCGCCGGAGCTGCTGGTAGACGGCGAGTTCCAGCTGGACTCCGCCATTGTGCCCGCTGCGGCCGCCAAGAAAGTGAAGGAGCCCTCCCCGGTGGCCGGAAGGGCCAACGTGCTGGTCTTTCCCAATCTGGGGGCGGGCAATATCGGTATCAAGCTGACCCAGATCTTCTGCGGGGCCGTGGCCTATGGACCCATGCTACAGGGCTTTGCCAAGCCGGTGACTGACTTTTCCCGGTCGGCCCCCCTGGAGGAGATTGTGGGCAATCTGGCCATGCTGGTGGTCCAGGCCGGCGGAGGGAAATGACCTATGTTCCGCCATGTGGAGCTGGCCCCCGGTGTGGTACAGATTCAGGGGCCCCTGGGTTTCTGCTCCACGCTGGTGCTGGGGGAGCGGAGGGCCCTTCTGATGGACACCATGTGCGGGGTGGGAGATCTGGCGGGCTATGTGAGGCAGCTCACCGCCCTCCCTTTAATTGTGTGCAACAGCCACGGGCACTTTGACCACATCGGGGGGAATTACCAGTTCGAGTCGGTCTGGCTGCCTCGGCTGGAGTATCCGGCGGCCACCCTGGCGCTGACCGCGGACGCCCGCCGGGACCTGGCCTGTCGGCTGGGTAAAAACGGCGGGTTCTCCATTCCGGAGTCAGCCAGAGTAGCGCTGGTGGAACAGAGTGGCTTTGACCGTTTCCGTCCCCTGGAGCCGGGGACCCAATTCGACCTGGGTGGCGTCACCGCCGTGGCGGTGGCACTGCCCGGGCACACCTTGGGCTCCACCGGGCTGCTGCTGCGGGAAAAGCGTATCCTGCTCTCCGGTGACGCCATGACCCCCATCATGTGCCTCTTTTTTCCGGACGGGGCGGGGCTGGAGATCTATAAGAGTACCCTGTGCAAGGCCATGGCGCTGCCCATGGATTTCTTTGTCACGGCCCACCATGCCCGCCTGTTTCCCCGAAGCGCCCTGGATACCTTCCTGGCCTGCGCCGAGGCGGTACCCACAATGCGGGGGCTGAACTTTCAGCACGATATCTTCCCTGAGTATACGGGACGGCTGTATATCTACCAAGGAGAAAACAGCGGGGAGGAAGATTTCGTGGCCCTCATTGGGCCGGATATTCCCAAAAACAGGAAGCAGAGAGAGGGGAGACAGGATGAATAACAAACTTCGCTGGTGGTATCTGCTGGTGGGAATGGTGGGGATGTTTTTTTCTGGCGTCATCTACGCCTGGTCCATCCTCAAGGCCCCACTGGCGGATACCTTCGGCTGGGGTGCCTCCGCTCTGGCCATGAATTTCACCCTGACCATGTGCTGCTTCTGCCTGGGTGGGATCATCGCTAGCGGCCTGCGCCGGCGCATGTCCATACGGGCGGTGCTGCTGCTGTCGGCGATCATGGGCGGCGTAGGATTTCTGATGACCGCCCGCCTGACGGGAGAAGGCATCGGAATGCTCTATGGCTGCTATGGTATTTTGGCCGGTCTGGGCATCGGCATGGCCTACACCGTCATCCTTTCCGCTGTAAATCCCTGGTTCTCCGACAAAAAGGGACTGTGTGCCGGAGCGCTGATGATGAGCTTCGGGCTGAGTTCCCTGCTGCTGGGGGAGTTGGCCTCCCGAATCATCGCATCTGGACCGGATGGCTGGCGGACCGCGTTTCAGATCCTGGCTGCGGGCATTGCCCTGGCCCTGATCCTCTGCGCCGCCGTTCTGCGTCAGCCGGAGCACCGGGCCGAAACAGCGGCCGCGGCGGGAGAAACGGTGAGCCGGGACTACACTACCGGCGAGATGCTGCGGAGAAGCTCCTTCTGGCGCTTTTTCTTCTATTGCATCCTGGTTTCCTCAGTGGGTAATACACTTATCAGCTTTGCCCGGGATCTGGCCCTGTCCCTGGGGATGACGGCGGCTCTGGCATCGGCTATGGTGGGCATCCTGTCCATCTGCAACGGGCTGGGCCGCATCCTCTGCGGTCTGGTCTATGACGCCATGGGGCGGAGAAAGGCCATGCTGCTGGCCAATGGCCTGGCTATCCTGGGTCCCGTGTTCATTTTGGCGGCGCTGGCGCTGGCTGCCTATCCCCTGGGCATCCTGGGTATGTGCGTGTGCGGCGTGTCCTACGGCTGCTGCCCCACCAATAGCGCGGCCGTGGTCAGTACCTTTTACGGCATGAAGCACTATGCCGCCAATTACAGCCTGTCCAACACCATGCTCATTCCCGCCTCGTTTGTGGCCACCCTGGCCAGCGTGCTGCTGGACGCCTCAGGCGGTTATCGCCTGCCCTTCGTCATGCTGTTGGTTTTTGCGGCGGCGGGGCTGGTCCTTAATCTCAGCCTGCGCAGGCCATGATCCGGGTGGGGAGGTAATGAAGATGATCCTGGGTGTAGGGGTAGATATCTTGGAGGTCAGCCGCATTAGCTCCTGCATGGACGCCGGATCGCCGGCCTTTTTCCGCCGGGCCTATTCCCCGGCGGAGCGGGAGGAGGCGTCCCGCAGGGCGGACAAAGCCCGCTATTATGCATCCCGTTTTGCTGGAAAGGAGGCGGTGCTCAAGTGCCTGGGCACGGTGCCGGAGGGACTGCGTTGGTGTGATATCGAAATTCTGGCCAGGGAGAGCGGCACCCCTTTCGTCCGGCTGAGCGGGCAGTGCCTGGCCCTGGCCCGGAGCAGGGGCATCCAATACATTCACCTCTCCCTCAGCAGCGACACCGGCTGCGTGATAGCCTTTGCTGTGGCGGAGGGAGAGCCAATTTGATAAACATATGAAAACCCGAAGAAAGGAGCGATTTGCCATGATCAAGCGTACTTTGGAGGAATTGAAGACCTATGAGGCGGCCGGCCATTTCAATATGACGGCCATGCGAATCCACGGCAAGGAGGAGACCGGCGCGGAGAAATTCTGGGTAGGCGTCTCCACCTTCCTGCCTGGCGGTGGAGCTGAGTGGGCCTATGAGGACAACCCGCTGGAGAAGGTTTACTACATCCTGGAGGGGGAGATGACCGTCACCGACAAAGACGGCAAAAAGTACGTCCTCCACAAGGACGAATCCATCTCCTTCCCCCCAAACGAGGGGCGCGGCCTGCTGAACGAGAGCAATCTGCCCGCCCGGATGCTGGTCATCATCAACTATCCCCAGGCGTAAAAGGAGGAACACGGCTATGGTACCCGTCAAAAAGGAATTTGTGGACAGCATGTTTTCTGTTAAGGGCAAGGTGACCCTGGTGACCGGCGCCACCGGCGCACTGGGCAGCGTGCTGTCCAAGGCCTACGGCTACGCCGGGGCCAAAGTGTTCATGACCGGCCGGAACGAAGCCAAACTGAAGGCGCTGGAGGAGGAATTCAAGGCCGAGGGCATTGACTGCGCCTACTATGTGGCCGATCCCGCGGTGGAGGAGCAGGTGGACGGTCTGGTGAAGGCCTGCGTGGACCAATACGGCGGGGTAGACATTTTGGCTGTGGCGCACGGCTACAACAAGCCCCAGCCCATCCTGGAGCAGTCGGTGGCCGACTGGCAGTACATTATGGACGCCGACTGCAAAAGCGTGTACATTGTGCTGAAGTATGTGGCCCAGCAGATGGTGAACCAGGGCCGGGGCGGCAAGATTGTGGTGGTCACCTCCCAGCGCTCCAAGCGGGGCATGGCGGGGTATACCGGCTACTGCACCTCCAAGGGCGGCGCGGACCTGATGGTGTCCAGCCTGGCCTGCGAGCTGTCCGCCGCCCACGGCATCAACGTCAACTCCCTGTGCCCCACCGTGTTCCGCAGCGACCTGACCGAATGGATGTTCGATCCCGAATCCGCCGTGTATCAGAACTTCCTGAAGCGGGAGCCCATTGGCCGCCTGGCCGAGCCGGAGGACTTTGTGGGCTACGCCCTCTTCCTCTCCTCCGACGCATCCAATTACATTACCGGAGCCAACTGCGACTGCTCCGGCGGCTACCTGACCTGCTGAGCAAATCAAAAAAGGAGTAATTGCCGTTATGGGAAAGAACGTTTATGTGGATTTGACCCACCCCTTCAGTGCGGAGATCCCCCGCTGGCCCTATTTTGACAAGCCCGTCATTGACAACAACCACACCATGGCCAAGGGCGGCGTGCTCACCCAGAAGATTACCTGCACCATGCACACCGGCACCCACTGCGACGCCCCCCGCCACGTGATGGAGTACGAATTTGACGGCCGCCGGGCCCGCTACACCCACGAAATGCCCATCGACGCCTACACCGGCGAGGCGGTGGTGCTCAAGCTGGACGTGGCCCCCTGGACCCTCATCACCGACAAGCACCTGGAGGAGGCCTGCCAGAAGTGCGGTGTGGACCCGGAGAGCCTGAAGGGCAAGGTGCTCTGCCTGAACACCGGCATGCACCGGCTCTTTGACGACTCCAAGGCTTACTACCACTACTCCATCGGCACCGGTATCGACGCGGGCAAGTGGTTTGTGAAGCGGGGCGTGAAGTGTGTGGCCATGGACTCCCAGGCCCTGGACCACCCCCTGCACACCGCCATGGGCAACAACGGCATGACCCGCATGAATCTGCTGGGCGCCACCGGCAAGCCCATCACCGAGGAGTACAAGGAACTCTTCGGCGAGGAGGCCTACGCCGAGTTTGACAAGTTTGAGTACATCCGCCTTCACGGCCAGGCCGCCTACGACGAAAAGTTCGGCGAGCTGGAGGACCTGGGGGTCTGGGGTACCTGGGAACCCTGCCACAAGGAGATGCTGGGCCATGGCATCGTGGGCGTGGAAAATCTGGGCGGCGACCTGGATAAGATCCCCGCAGGCAAGGTGTTCCAGTTCTTCTGCTTCCCTCTGCGCTGGTATCTGGGCGACGGCTGTATGTCCCGGTGTGTGGCATATATTGATGAGGATGAGTTGAACAAGGACGTGCCCGATCGTACCTACGCCTATGGTGGCACCGGCTTTGAGACGGAGGCGGGCAACGGCGGCAGCGCCCTGGCCTATATGCGGGAGTTATTCGGCCGGGCTGGGAAGTAATCGGACGCAACACACGGATAAATAAAAGGAGTGAGTATTTTCATGAAGCAGCGAACAAACCCATTCTGGAAGAAAAGCCTGGCAACCGGACTTTCTCTGGCCATGCTGGCCTCCCTGCTCCCCGCTACGCTGGCCGCGGACACGAACTCCGATCCCAATGTGAAAACCTATGGCAACGTTACCTTCCGGCTGGTGAAAAACGACAAGACTGTGGATGCCGCCGAAGAGCCGGACGGCGGCGATCAGGGTGACAGTGGCTTCCCCGGCGGTGGCTTCCCCGGCGGCGATTTCCCCGGCGGCGACGACTGGCAGGACAGCGCCGGCCTGGGCAACGCCTCCGTCAATAAGGAGGCAAAAAACTATGCGCGCCAGACCATCGAGGGCGTGACCGCCATCATGGATATCCAGACCGAGGCCAATGCCAACAAGCTGAATTACTACATTGTGGGCGCCACCGTCACCACTGACACCGGCGACCAGGCGCTCACCGGTCTGGTGACCGTCATCGGCAGCGACGGCAAGGAAATCGCCCCCACCATCTCGGAGGACGGAGGACAGGTCACCGTCACCTATGCGGGCGTCAGTGAAGATTCTCCCGCCACCGTGGTGGTCACCGACTACATTCAGGACGTGGTGACCAAGGAAGTAGAGGAGACGGAGGGCCAGTATCTGGCTACCATGGGTACCGAGGGCACCAGCCCCGACATGGCTTACCGCGCCGCCCTCTACGTGAACGACGGCGAGCAGGATGAGAACTCCATCACCGAGGTCATCCAGGACGGCACGGCGGAGGGCACCAACCTGACCGGCGGCACCATTTCCGCCGCCAGCTCCGGCTTCAGCGGTGTGATCGTCAAGAACTCCGGCGAGGAGACCTCCAGCGAGGTGACCATCTCCGACGCCACCATCGATCTGTCGTCCCAGTCCGACGGCACCGACGTCAACGACTTCGCCGGCTACGGCGCGGGCGTGGCCTCCTTCGGTGACGGTACCCTGACCGTCATTGAGGACAGCGAGATCTCCACCGACGGCGTGGCCAAGGCCGCGGTCTTTACAGACGGCGGCGCCGACCTGGTGGTAAAGAGCTCCACCATCAGCTCCACCGGCGGCACCATCTATGAGGACTATGAGCTGACCTCCGCCACCAATAAGATGGTGGCGCCCCCCTGGGTGCTGGGCGTGGCCGGCAATGCCCGCACCTCCAACCTGATGGGCGAGGGCTCCACCGCCACCTTCGTGGACAGCACCATCACGGCAGACGGCTGGGGCGCTCTGTCGGTGGACAGCGGCTCCGACATGGCCATGTACACCATTAACTCCAACGTGGACACCACCAAGGTGGACGGTGACGCCGAGGCCGTCAACGGCGCTTACGGCGCCTTCGGCATCGGCTCCGCCATGGAGTACATGTACGGTCTGGACATGGACGTGGACAACTACGCCTGGGTCATGCTGGGCGCCACCGTCAATCTGGAAAGCTCCGAGACCGACAAGGCGTACACCATCACCGACGTGTCCGGAGACGAGGTCGCCAAGCTCACCTCCGATGAGGAAGGCCGGAACACCACCATTGACTCGGACAACTTCGGCTTTATGATGAGCGCCTTCGGCGGTGCCACCAATACGGTGAACGTGGGCGAGGGCACCGAGATCAACACCGAAAACGCCGTGTTCCTCTACAAGGCCGGCGATGCGGTGGTGACCATCGACAACGCCGATGTGTCCGCGGCAAACGGCGTGCTGTTCCAGGCCATCGACAACGAGGACTCCATCGTGGGCGACATGACCAAGGGCTTCTCCGAGCCTGAGGGCTGGTCCTCCACCTGGTACGAGGGCGAGGACTATCAGGGCCAGTTCAGCAGCTCCGGCAATACCGGCACCATCACCATCACCGACTCCGAGATCGAGGGCAATATCTACAACGGCACCGGGTATTTCTACACCGCCGGCGGTATGTTCGCCTCTGAGGGCATCTTCGGCGCCCACACTCTGGATGTCACCCTGGACGGCACCACCACCCTCTCCGGCGTTATCTCCTCCACCGAAATCCAGCACGGCGACTCCGAGGACTCCCTGAACAAGACCATCACCTTCCGGGACAGCGACGGCGATCCCTACGACGTGGCCCGGGCCACCGAGGGCGCCATGAAGCTGGGCCATGTGATCAACCGGAACTACTTCAACGGCTACAACATGGTCAACGTCACCGTGAACGACCAGGCTGTCTGGAACATCACCGGCGACGCCATCGTGAACAATGTGACCCTGGCCGGCGCGGACTCCGTCAGCGCGGAGAGCCCCGTCACCGTCACCGTCTACGGCACCCTGACCGTGGGGAACGACAGCTTCACCTATACTGAGAACACCGAAGAGCCCGGCGATGACCAGCAGGATGGCGAGATCCAGGTGGCCGGCCTGCTGACCCTCACCGTCAACGGCGTGGAAGTGCCTCTGGACACTGAGATCCAGGAGGGCGACGAGGCCGTCCTCACCATCACCAACTACCTCCAGGCCGACGGGGAGAGCGTGGGCAAGCTCAGCGGCGCCGCCAACGGCACCGGCCGCCCCTACCGCACCGCCGTGTTTGTGGACGACGGGACCTATGACGCCGAGCGCTCCGTTTCCGCCGCCGTGCAGGACAACAACGGCACCGCCTCCGTCACCGACGACGCCCTGTCCAACATTTCTGTGTCCGGCGGCTCCACCGGTTTCAGCGGTATCATCCTGAACGAGGCCGGGGACTACGCCATCTCCGACAGCAAGGTGACGCTGGACACCGACTCCGACGGCTCCGACGCCAACGACTTCTCCGGCTACGGCTCCGCGGTGGCCATCTTCGGCGACACCCAGGCCACCATTGAAAATACCGAGATCGAGACCACCGGCGTGGCGGTCTCCGGCGTGGTCACCGACGGCGGCGCTGACGTGGTGGTGAAGGACTCCACCATCACTACCCACGGCGGCACCATCTACGAGAAGTACGAGCAGACCGCGGCCACCGACACCATGATCGCGCCTCCCTGGGAACTGGGACTCACCGGCACGGTCCGGGCGGTGAACGTGATGGGCACCGAGGGTACCTTCACCATCGTGGACTCCACCATCAACGCCAACAGCTGGGCGGGCATCTCCACCGATGGTGCCAATAAGCTGCACATCACCGGCATTAACAGCAGGATCAACATGGAGGACAGCGGCTACGGTATCCTGAGCATCGGCGGCGGCACCCAGTTCGACCTGTACGGCACCGATATCAACGCCGAAAGCTTCATCGGCCTCTATATGGACACCTCCACCATCAACATCGACGGCTCCGAGGTCAAAACCTACGAGATTTACAGCATGACCACGGGCGAGGAGGGCGAGGATCACGCCGCCTCCCAGCTGAACAAGGAGGACAAGGTGGCCGAGATCGTCAATGATGAGGCCAAGGAATCCAACCTGATCTCCGAGCGCTTCGGCTTCATGTTCAACATTATGATGGGCTCCGGCAACAAGAACAATTACCTGAACCTGGGTGAGGGCGTGAACCTGCACACCGGCAAGGCGGCTTTCCTGGCCAAGTCTGATGGCGCCAAGATCGTGGTGGACGGCGCCGAAATCGAGACGGAAGACGGTGTGCTCCTCCAGGCCATGGATAACCCCGGCGCGGCGCTGGGTATGGAGGACGGCCAGAAGCTGAAGAAGACCTACACCGAGCCCGAGGGCTGGTCCAGCGAGTGGAATCAGGAGGTGACCCACGGCAAGCGCAACTCCACCGACCTGACCCTGACCAACACCGACATTGAGGGCGACGTGTACAACGGTACCGGCTACCTGGGCGCGGCTCAGGGCGGCGGCGATGTGAACGTGACCATCGGCAAGGGTGCCTCCCTCACCGGCGTGCTGGCCTCCACCGAGATCATGCACGTCAAGGAAGACGGCACCCAGAACACCGAGATCACCTACTGGGTGGATGAGAAGTACGACTTTGAGAACGTGGAGGCCGCGGCCTACGCTCTGGACGAGGTCAAAAACCAGAACTACTTCAACGGCTACAACGATGTGAATGTCACCGTGACCGATGACGGCCAGTGGATCGTGGCCGGCGACTCCGTGGTGACCGACGTCACCCTGGCCGGCGAAAGCTCCGTCAGCGCGGACGAGGCTGTTACCGTCACCGTTTACGGCACTCTGACCGTGGGAGACGAGGTCCTCGCCTACACCGAGGCTGGCACGAACACCAAGACCATCAACAACGTGACCTTCCAGCTGGTGAAAAACGATAAGACTGTGGATAGCGGCGAGGAGCCAGACGGAGGGGATCAGGGCGGCAGCGGCTTTCCTGGCGGCGACTTCCCCGGCGGCGACTTCCCCGGCGGCGACTTCCCCGGCGGCGACTTCCCCGGCTATAACCCGCCCGAGAGCGGCTCCGCCATGGAAGACCCCGGCTATACCCACCAGGTGCTGGAGAACGTGAGCGCCGTGGAAGTAACCGGGTACATTGATAACGTCAACGGCCTGACCATGGAGGAGGCCGGTGTGGACAACCGCACGCCCGTGGCGGCCACCGTGACCCTCTTCTCCGCCGATGACGAGGACGACGGCTCCGGTTCCGGCAGCGGTTCCGGCTCCGGCGGTGGCTCCAGTTCTGGCGGTGGCTCCACCTCCACCAGTTATACTGTTTCCACCGACAGCAGCTCCAACGGCTCTATCTCTCTCAGCAGCACCTCCGCCGCCAAGGGCAGCACAGTGACTGTTACCGTGACTCCCGACAGTGGTTATGAGGTGGATGCTCTTACTGTCACCGATGCAAACGGAAATACTGTCGCCGTTACCGACCTGGGCAACGGGAAGTACAGCTTTGTCATGCCGGGCAGCAAGGTGAGCGTATCTGCCACCTTTAAAGCTCAGAGCGAGATCCTGCCCTTTACCGACGTGGCGGAGAGCGCCTGGTATTATGACGCGGTGGTCTATGCCTATGAAAACGGCCTGATGGACGGCACCTCCGCCACCACCTTCGCCCCCGCCATGAATACTACTCGGGCCATGCTAGCCACTCTGATCTACCGAATGGCCGGCGAGCCTACAGTGACCGGCAGTGCTTCCTTCACCGACGTGACCGCCGGCCAGTGGTACACTGACGGCATCACCTGGGCCTCCCAGCAGGGGGTTGTCCAGGGGATCGGGAACGGTAGATTTGACCCCGACGGGGCCATTACCCGTGAGCAACTAGCCGTTATGCTCTACCGCTATGCGGATGGCGAGACTGCCAGCGCGGACATGAGCCGCTTCCAGGACAGCGCCAGTATTTCCGACTGGGCACTGGAGGCTATGAACTGGGCCGTTGCCCAGGGCATCCTGTCCGGCAACGATCAGGGACTGCTGAATCCCGGCTCCATTGCCTCCCGGGCGGAAGTGGCCACCATGCTCATGCGGTTTGTTGAGAATTCCGCTGCCTGAGTATGCGCGGAAACTGACGCACAGCCCCCGCCGGCCATTTGGCCGGCGGGGGCTGTTTGCTTGTAACGGTTGTAATTCCCTTTTTTAAACTCCGCGGCCAGCTTGCGCCCAAAGCTCCCGCGCCCTGGACGCGGCGGTGTTCGGCTCGGCAATACGGATGTTCTTTCGATGCTTCAGACGGTTGTGGAGCGGTCGTATTCCACCTGCGCTGGAGTGCGGTCGGCCCACTTTTGTCTGTATCACTTTTACCGAACTGCCCGTTCCATTATTCTTCTGGCACAGCGAAGTTTCCATGCAAAGCTATCCATACACCGGTCCCGTAGCTGTTTCAGTGCCTGATCTTTGGCTTTTTCCACACCAGCCTCCTTCATGCGGTTTCTCATGGCGATCTCCCGCAAATCTGACTTAGGAAAATCGTACACACCGAAGCAACGCCCCAGGATATCCTGATCCCTCTTGGAAAGTTGCAGAAACTTTTCCCACAGACATTCCATGGTCAACGAACGGATCACGGCATCCTCTGCTGAGCCAGAGAGCCGATTTGATGTAAGCTGCTCCAAGATGTTCCCGTCGTATTCCGGGCTTTGCAGGTCATAGACAGAGAGGAAATGGGTGGGGTATGTAATTGCTCTGGTGACTGTACGGAAAGGAACTCCAAGGGACGCACAAATCTCACTGGGGTCTTTTCCGTCCAGATAATAAAGGCGCTGTGCCTTTCGCACCAGCCCCATACTGTCCTGATCCAGGGCAAGTGTCCCCATACTGCATTCCAAATGCCGCCGCATGGCTCCGTCCAGAAACGGGGTGATGTAAGTGGTAAACCGGCCCTTCTCCGTGTCATAACTGCCGGTGCGGATACACTCCACCAGCGCCAACTTTCCCACGCTCTCCAGTTCGGAGAGCGTTTCTTTTGGTATAGCTTTAGCGAACAGAACCACCAGCTCTGCTGGTGAGGATAAAAAAGCTTTAGCTGCAAGAATCGAGCGAAGCGAGTTGACAAATAGCAACCTTGCGATTTGAGTAATTTCCTGATAGAACCAAGCATGCTATTTCAATAGCGGCGGAGCAAGTGATGCAAAAGAAAAAAGTTTCGGTGCG
>CALWOL010000032.1 GCA_944383135.1 uncultured Flavonifractor sp. | reverse complement strand
GGACAGATGCCAGGCCAGCATGGGCCGGTCCAGCAGTTCAGGCTGGCCGACGGACCAGGCCGCCGCCGCGATATGCCCCTGCTGGTGGGAAACCCGGCAGCAGGGCACGCCCAGCGCCAAGGCCAGGGACTGGCCCAGACTTTCCCCCGCCAGAAAACAGGGCATGTAGGAGCCCTCCACCGCCCGGGGACGATCTGAGACGCCCACCACGGACAGTCTCTCCAGCCAGCCCCCGTCCCTCAGCTCCTGGATACGCCGGGGCAGCGCCTTGACGTGCTGGAAGAGAGCGTCGCTCTGCCGCAGGCCCAGCTCACCGGGGCGGACGGTCAGCAGCTGTCCGGCGTTATAGCCCTCCGCGCCGTCAAACACCGCGGCGGAGGTGGTGTAATTGCTGGTGTCGATTCCAAGGGCCCGCATGTTCAGCCCTCGGTCCCGCCGCCCAGACCCACCGGGTCCGGGGGATTCTCCCCCCGGACAAAGGAGCCCAGAATTCCGTTGACGAAGGAGACCACCTCCGGCTCCTCATAGTGCTTCACCAGCTCCACCGCCTCATTGATGGCGGCGGCGTTGGGAATGTCCTGCATGTACAGCACCTCATACATCGCCACCCGCATAATGGCAACCGCCACCCGGTTCATGCGGGAGAATTTCCACCCAATGGCATACTTGGAGATATATTCATCCAGTTCCGGCGTATGCGCGTAGACCCCCTTCACCAGCTTGGAGATATACTCCCGCTGGGCCTCATTGGGGAATTCGGCGTACAGGGGCTCCTCCTCCCCGATGGCGGCGAAGGTTTTGCGGTTGAGCGCCTCCGCAAGCAGCTCCTCCGCCGTCTGGTCGGTAAATCCCAGCTCAAACACAAAGTGGACCGCGATTTCGCGGGCTGCGGTTCTGGTCATTGCAGTTCCTCCCTAGCGGGCATGTCCCATGTGATATTCAAAGATAGTTACATTATACAACAACACTGCATAAAAAGGAAGGAGCAAATTCCGGCGGAAGGGCCGGTATCCGGTAAGCAGGCGCAAACAGGCGGACGGCAAACGCCGTCCGCCTGCTGTTTCACTTTACCGGACCGCAAGGCATGGCTCCAAAAGCTTATTTGCCCGCTTCCCGTTCAAAGGAGACGCCCGCCACATGGACATTGACGCACTCCACTGTCAGACCGCTGGTGTTCTCAATGGCGTGATACACCGCGCTCTGCACCTCTTTGGCCACATCAATAATGGTATAGCCATACTTGATGAGGATGGACAAATCCACCTGAACGCTGTCCTCCCCCACCGTGATATGGATTCCCTTGGACAGGTTTTTCTTGCCGCCCAGCAGCTCGGCAATGTCGCTGCTCAGATTGGTGGAAAGGCTGCCCACCCCTTCCACCTCCATGGCGGCGGCGGCGGCAATTGCCGCCAGGACTTCCTCAGATATATGGATGTTCCCCAGCTCGTCGGGGCGAGAAATATACTCTTTCCCATCTGCCATGCCAGACACCCTCCTTTTGTGTACTATGGAACCATTGTACCACAAAAAAGAGAAATTACAACTGATTTTTGCCGTCCGGCTCTTCCGGCAGACCCGCCGGAGCCGTCTTAGTCCTCGGCGGGGATGATTTTCACCTGACTGGCCGCGCAGCCGGTCTCATCGGTGACAATTTCCATTATTTTGGCCACATCCGCATCGGTCAGCTCGGCGCCGCCGGTGGACACCACCACACTGACGCTGTCATCGCTGATGAAGGCAATGCAGTCGGCGTAGCCCTTGGCGGTCACCAGGTTTTCAATCTGCGCTTCCGACACGGTATAGTCCGCCAGAGACTGGATGGCCATGGCCGTCTCTTCTTTCATAGCGTCATCCATGGTTTCATCCGATGCGGCGTCCTGCAAAATGGTCAGGGCGCTGTCCCGGGCCTGCTGGCGGTTGAGACGGGCGGAGGCAAAATATCCGCTGCCGGAGGACTCCGCGCTGGAGGCCGGCGCGGGACTTCCGGTGACGGCCGGCTGAGGCGACGCCGTGCTGCTCAGCAGCGGGTCGGCACTCTGGCCGGATACCAGAGCCGCCTGTCCAAGGGTCTTCCCCGCATCCGCGGTCTCCTGCCCCTGATAGCTCCAGTTGAGATAAACCGCCGCACACACAAAGAGTACCACGGCCGCCACCACGGCGTTGCGTTTCCATACTTTCATCTTGGTCTCCTCACTTTCCTTTACAGACTGAAATCTTATCCGCGCCCAAGCCCGTCAGGGCGGATACCGCCTCCACCAGGCGCAGCCGGACCTCCGGGTCGTCTCCGCCTGAGCATATCACAAGCGCGCCCTGATATTGGGGCGAAATCTGCTGTATGATGACCGCCTCTTCCATACCCGAGCCCCGGGAAAGGACCAGGGAGGAGAAGGTGGACTCCGTTCCCCGCTCATCCACCGAAAACTCGGAATCCTGGGCCAGGATACTCTGAGGGCCACTCTTCAGGGTCAGAATCACCTCCGTTTCCCCCGCGCCCTGGATTTGAGACAGCGCCTCCGCCAGCCTGCGCTCCAGCCCGGCGGGCTCCACAAGCTCCGTACCGGCCTGCCCGGGCTGTTCCTCCGCCTCCTCCGCCGTCTCTGCCTCCCCCCCAAGGGGAGGCAGGAGGAGGAGAATGAGCCCCGCCAAAAGGACCAGGAGCATAAATTTATACTGCCGGAACAGCTCCTTCAGACGTCTTTTCCACTGTATCAGCTCCGTTTGCCTCATTCCTCGCCACCGCTTTCGTAAATTTGCCGCTCCGCCGGAATGGCAAAATCCGCCTCAATCGTCCGGCTCAGCAGGGCCTGTTCCTCCTCCGTCAGCGCGCCGG
>CALWOL010000031.1 GCA_944383135.1 uncultured Flavonifractor sp. | reverse complement strand
CCGCTCATCTCACAGCGCCTCCATCAGCCGCAGCACATTTTTGTACCGGTGCTGGGGGTTGACGTGGGTACACCGATCCACAATGCGGCCCATTTTGCCCCCCGCCAGCTTTTTGGAGGGGTGCTCTCCGGTGAGCATCACGTTGATGAGCACCCCCAGAGCGTAGATGTCCGTGCGGATATCCGACTGGGACAGCCCGTACTGCTCCGGAGCGGCAAAGCCGGTGGTGCCCAGAATCTGGGTGTCCATCTCATGCTCCGGCTTATGTAAACGGGCGGCGTCAAAGTCGATGAGCACCGCCTCCCTGCCCCGGAGGATGATATTTTCCGGCTTTACGTCCCGGTGGACCGCGCCGATGGAGTGGAGCACCCACAGAGCCCGGCATATCTGGAGAACCGTCTGCCGGGTCTCCTCGGGGGAAAACAGGCCTCCTCTCAGCAGATAGCCCAGGGTATCCCCCTGGATGTATTCCTCCAGCACCAGATTCTCCGCGCCCTGCACGGCCACCTCATATACGATGGGCAGGTTGGGGCAGGTGTAGTCCAGCAGCTTCTGGTAGACCTCCGGATTTCCGGTAAAGCGGCGCAGGATGAAGTATTGCCTCGAGGCCCGGTGCCGGATCAGCCGGACGCTGCTCCGCGGGCTCTCCTTGAGCAGCCGAATCTCCTCATATTCCTCCCGCAGAACATTGGACAGCCAGGTATAAATCGCAATCTCCCCCTAAAAAAATCCCGAACCCTATGCAGTGGGCATATTGTATTGAACCACAAAATATTGTAAATTAAGTATATAAAATTCGGGCGAAAAAGTAAAGAGACGAAAAAACTCGGAACCTTTCCCAGAGTCTGGATGCCGGAAAAGAGGAGCGACGGGAGCATGAAGGAAAAAAGCACGGGAGATTTGAATCAGGAGCTGATGGCGCGCTGGGATATTGACGCCTACCTGAAGGAGAATGAGGCATACTTTGCCGAGGAGAATGCAAAGGATTTGCTGGGTCTTCTGTTTGAACGGACGGGCCTGTCCAAGGCCGCGCTGGCCCGGAAGGCGGGGATGAGCGAGGTCTACCTTCATCAGGTCTTTTCCGGCCGCCGCAAGCCCTCCCGGGACCGGCTCATCTGTCTGTGCATCGGCCTGGAGGCCACGCTGGAGGAGACCCAGCAAATCCTCCGCCAGTCCACCTATGCCCAGCTCTACCTCAAGGTGCGGCGGGACGCCATCATCAGCTTCGGCATCCTCCACCGCTCCAAGCTGAATGAAATCAACGACAAGCTCTTTTCCGAAAATGAAAAGACCCTGTTTTAAGCCAAAAAAACAAAATGGGGCCGGCGCATCGGATGATGCGCCGGCCCCATTGCCTGTTCCTTCAGCGCTGCTGCCGGAGGGCGGGGCAGAGGGGGCGCCGCTGGGCATCCAGCAGAAATACCCGGTACTCTGTTCCGCTGCCGGCAGACAGATCCAGGGTATAGCTGCCGCCGGTCCGGAGGCCGGCTTGGACGGCGGAGGCGGTCATCCGCTCCCCCTCAAACCGGGCGGCGATGAGCAGGGCATCCTGGGGAACCTCGCTGCGTATCTGGATTACGGCCGTCTCCTCCACGATCGTGAGGGTCAGTGCCTCCACCAGATAGGGCTGCTCCACGGGCTGGGAGGGCGCGCTGTCGCTGCTGGCCATGCCGTCTCCCAGGGCGGCGACGGTAAAGGTGTAGCTGCCTGCCGCTTGGATGGACTGGCTGAAGTCCACATAGGTGGTGTCCGCGTCCGCCGTGACCGGCTGGCCCGCCGCCGCGCCATCCCGGTAGAGCTGCACGGTATAGCCCGCCGCGCCCTCCAGAGCGGTCCAGCAGGCGGTGGTATCCGCCCATTTTAAACCGTAGGGCTGCATCAGGGGCGGATAGTCCCACACCTCCACGGTGAAGTCCTGGGTATAATCGCTGCCGGCGACGGCGGCGGTGAGGGTGAGGGTACCGGGGATGGATGCGGTGAGGCTGTTCCCGGACAGGACCGCCCCGGTGCCGCCGGCATCCGTCAGCGTCCATGTCACGTCCTGCCAGGCGGCGGCGGAAGGGTGGACCCTTCCGGTGAGGGTGATGGTCTCCCCCCGGGTGAAGGCGGCGGGGGCGCCGGTGACATAGTTGACGGGAATGCCGCCGGTGACGGGGACCTCCGTGCCGTCGTGTTCCACCTCCGCATGGAAGACATCTCCCTCCGTCACAAAGATCTGGGCGGCATCGGCGGGGAGCTGGCCCCCCGCCTGGGTGGAGAAGGTCTTGCCGTTTGTCAGGCCGATATGGGCAAAGGTGTTGGCCTGTCCGCCCCCCTCCACCGTATAGGTCAGAGTGCCTTCGCCCGTGGCGCTGACCACGAAGGTGTACTCGTCGTCAAAGGGCATGTAGACATACTTGATAAAATCCCCGTCCTCCGTCTCCTCCACCTGGATGAGCACGTCGGCATACACATCGGGATTTACCTCATGGTTCACCGTCTGTCCCACCAGCTCCCCGGCGCTGTTGTAGACGGAGAGATCCACCGGGCACTGGAAGGTGGCCATGCTGCCGATGCCGTACTCCCACAGGTTATAGCTGGGCACGTCGGAGAGAAGCAGGGCCATGTAGGTGGTGGTATCGTGGGCGGCAAAGAACTTGGTCACTCTCTCCGGCAGCGTGAGAGCCGCGATCACACCGTGGAGTATGGAGGCCGCCTCAAGGGGGGAGGCGGCCATGATTTCATTCAGGCTCTTGCCGTGAAGGGAGCCGCCGGTGAGCAGCCGGAAGGCGGTCTCCGTGCGGTTCTGAACGGTGGCGCCGGATTGCCGGTCCAGGATGCGGTCCGTGCCCAGCCGCTGGGGACAGAGCGCGGGGGAGAGGCGGGGGATACCGTCGTCGGCGTTGATGATGTTGTGGACGTTGAACAGCTGCGCCTTCTCATTTACAGTGAGGGGAGAGGCAAAGGTGTAGACGTACATATTATGGGTATCCGCCAGACCGGTTTCCTCCATCTCCCCGGCCAGCAGATTGGTCACGGCGCCCCCCAGACTGTGGCCGGTAAAAAAGAACTTCATGTTCCTGCCCTGAAGGCTGGCCGTGTCGGAAACGCCGTAATGGTCCTTTACATAGGCCAGCAGATTGTCGCGCACGTCTTCCGCGGCGCTGTTGAAGCCGCCGGGGATGAAGTCGCTGATCAGATCTTCCAGCTGGGAGGGGAGGGTGCCGCTGCACACCACCGCGAAAATGGTGCATGGATTTCCAGCCAGCACCACATCCTTGGAGGCAATCATGTGGCGGGCCTGCAGGGGGGTAAACGCTCCCGGCGTATAGTGGTAGGCCTTCCAGTCCTCAAAGCCCAGGCTCGCCAGCATTTGGCTCAGACGGAGGGAGCTGTCGTGCTCCGCCGCGCCGCTGAGGGCCAGTCCGGCAATGGCCAGGCGGTTGTCATAGCTGTCGCTCCGGTCGGCGGGCCGGGAGAACAGCTCCCACCCCCAGGGAATCTGCATGGGTACATAGGCGTAGTCCTCCTCCGCCAGCCCGGCGTGGAAAAGGACCCGGACCCGATGGACGGCGTTTTCCGGCTCATAAAAGCCGGGAACGTGATAGGGAATGCCCAGGGAGATGTACAGGGGGTTTTCCACCCCGCCGATGGGGTCTGCGATATAGGAAAAGGGATAGCCCTCCCAGTTGGGAGGGGTCCAGCCCTGGGTGGAGATATAGGCATACACCTGGGTCCCTTTTGGGAAGGGGTCATCACCCATGACGGGAGCGTCCCCCTGGAAAAACACTTCGTTCAGATTGGTGTCCCGGAAGGCATAGTGACCAATGCCGGTCAGACTGGCGGGCATGTCCAAGGAGCCGGTCAGTCCGGAGCAGCCGGAGAAAGCATACCAACCGATGGTGTCCAGACCTTCCGACAGTTCCAGACCAGTTAGCCCGGTACAGTGACTGAAAGCGCTCTCCTCCAGCGTGGTCAGGCTGCCCGGCAGCTTCAGCGTGCCGTCCAGTCCGGTGCAGAAGGAGAATGCGTACCGCTTGATAAGCGTCAGCCCGTCGGGCAGCTCCAGCGGTCCGGTCAGCCCGGTACAATTGGCGAAGGCGTTCTGTCCGATATATGTCAGCCCGTCGGGCAGTTCCAGCGGTCCGGTGAAGCCAGAGCAATTGAAAAACACACTGTCTTCGACAGCGGTCAGTCCGTTGGGCAGTTTCAGGGCGCCGGTGAAGCCGGAGCAGCCGGAGAACGCGCTTGCTCCAATGCTTGTCAGACTGTCCGGCAGCTCCAGAGGCCCGGTCAAACCGGCCATATTTTCAAACAAGCGTGCGCCGATCTCTTCCAGCCCGTCGGGCAGGACCAAGGGGCCGGTAAAGGAGCAGCCGGCAAAGGCGCGAAAGCCAATGCGCTTTAAACCGCTGCCCAGCGTGAGGGAGCCGGAAAATCCACTGTTGGAAAACGCAAGCTCCCCTATTTCCACCAGGCTGTCCGGCAGCTCCAGGGCGGCGTCCTGGCAGCTTAGGCTGCACAGAGAATAAATTCCCACATAGGTGACGCCCTCCTCGATGACCAACGAGGTGATCTGACTGCGCAGGCTGTACCAGGGGGCGGCATACATGGAATCATAGTCCGCCATGGGTCCCTTGCCGCTAATGGTCAGAGTGCCGGTTCCGCTGTGAAAGGACCACTGGAGGTTGCTGCCGTCCCCCTCACCGCCGCAGTTGCCGCCGCCGGAGCTGTCGGCAAGGGCGGCGGGCGACAGACAGACCAGAGCCGCCAATACGGTGAGCAGCAGGATAAGACGCTTTTTCATTCCCAATTCACCCCTATTCTGTTGTGACACGCGGCTTTTTCGCCTGGAAGAGAACTGGCGCGTTTCCCAGATCTAGTATAGCATGGCGGGCGGGGGCTGTCGAGGCGGAAGATTCGGGGGAGTTTGAATAATTTATAAAAACTTTGGCCTAACCCCTAGGCAAATGTGGAAAACTATATTAAAATGGGATGGACTGAAATACCATATAGATAAGGGGTTGGAAGTATGAGCGAACCGCAGTATAAGCGGGTGCTGCTGAAGCTCAGCGGCGAAGCGCTGGCGGGCGATGCCAGCCGCGGGCTGGACTTTGACGTCATCGGAAGTGTCTGCGATGTCATCAAGAAATGCGTGGACGCCGGGGTACAGGTAGGCATTGTGGTAGGCGGCGGCAACTTCTGGCGGGGCCTGAAGGACGGCGGCGACCGGATGGAGCGCACCCGGGCCGACCACATGGGTATGCTGGCCACCACCATCAACGCCCTGGCCGTGGCCGACGTGCTGGAGCAGAAGGGCGTGGATGTGCGGGTGCAGACCGCCATTGAGATGCGCTCCATCGCCGAGCCCTATATCCGCTCCAAGGCCATCCGGCACATGGAGAAGGGGAGAGTGGTCATCTTCGGCTGCGGTACCGGCAACCCGTTCTTCTCCACCGACACGGCGGCGGTGCTCCGGGCGGCGGAAATTGACGCCGACGCCATTCTGCTGGCCAAGAACATTGACGGCGTGTACTCCGCCGATCCGAAGAAGGACCCCACCGCGGTGAAGTACGACACCATTACCTATGACGACGTGCTGGCCCAGCACCTTCAGGTGATGGACTCCACCGCCACGTCCCTGTCCATGGACAACAAGATTCCTGTGATTCTGTTCGCCCTGAAGGACCCGGAGAATATCCTGCGGGTGGTCATGGGCGAGAAAATTGGGACCATTGTCAAGGAGGAACCGTGAAATGAAGGAAGTCAACAAGGAATTCGACGCCAAAATGCAGAAGACCATTGATGTCGTCATGAGCGATTTCGCCAGCGTCCGGGCGGGGCGGGCCAACGCCGCCGTGCTGGACAAAATTACGGTGGACTACTACGGCGCGGCCACCCCGCTGAACCAGGTGGCGGCCATCTCCTCCCCCGATCCCCGCACCCTGATGATTCAGCCCTGGGACTCCAGCCTGCTCAAGGCCATTGAGAAGGCCATTCAGACCTCTGATTTGGGCATCAACCCCCAGAACGACGGCCGGGTCATCCGCCTGGCCTTCCCCCAGCTCACCGAGGAGCGCCGCAAGGAGCTCACCAAGCAGGTGCGCAAGTACGGGGAGGGGGGCAAGGTGGCCATCCGTAACATCCGCCGGGACGCCATGGAGAAGTTCAAGGCCATGGAGAAAAAGTCGGAAATTACCGAGGACGACCGGAAGGACTACGAGAAGGAGCTTCAGGACATTACCGAGAAGCGCTGCAAGCAGATTGACGAGCTCACCGCCAAGAAGGAGACGGAGCTGATGGCGGTGTAAGCCAATAGGCCCACCTTATTCCGGTGCGGGGCGCCCAGGGGTGTCCCGCACCGACATCTTAACTGGACTGGATAGGAAACGAGCTATGGCTTTTTTGAAACCGAAAGAGGACACGGCGGTCCAGGTGGACTTTGACAACCTGCCCCGCCATGTGGCCATTATTATGGATGGCAATGGCCGTTGGGCCAAGCGCCGGGGCCTGCCCCGGACGGCGGGCCATGCTGCCGGTGCGGAGACCTTCCGCACCATTGCCACTTATTGTCAGAAAATCGGGCTGGACTACCTGACGGTATATGCCTTTTCCACGGAGAACTGGAAGCGGCCTCTGGAGGAGGTCTCCGCCATTATGGGCCTGCTGAAAAAGTATCTGCTGGAGTCCATTGAGAAAATGGAGCGGGACCATATCCGCCTCCACTTCTTCGGGGACCTGTCTCCGCTGCCCGCCGAGCTGCGGGAGATGTGCGACCGGACCGACGCCATTTCCCAGCGGTATGACGGTATGCAGGTGAACGTGTGCCTCAACTACGGCGGCCGGGACGAGATTGTCCGGGCGGCCCGGGCCTTCGCGGCCGACTGCGCAGCGGGGAAGCGGGAGCCCGCCGCCCTGACGGAGGAGGCCTTTTCCGGCTACCTCTACTCCGCCGGCATCCCAGACCCGGATCTGGTTATCCGGCCCAGCGGGGAGATCCGGATTTCCAATTTCCTGCTGTGGCAGTCTGCCTATGCCGAGTTCTACTACACCGATGTGCTGTGGCCGGACTTTTCCAAGGAAGAACTGCACAGGGCGCTGGCGGCCTATCAGGGCCGTTCCCGCCGCTTTGGAGGTGTGTGAGTGGGTAAGCGAGTCATGGTGGCGGTGATTTTCATCCCGCTGCTGCTGGCGGCTATCTATGGGGTGTCCCCGGTCTGGCCGGTGGTTCTGCCCATTATCATTGCCGGGCTGTCCATGATTGCGGTGCATGAGGCCCTGTGGTCCACCAGCTTTCTGAAGCATCCCCGCATTTCCGGCTACTCCATTGTGACGGCGGGGCTGATCCCCTTCTGGGCCTATTACAGCGGGGCCTTTCTGCCCGTTCTGGCCTGGCTGTTTGTCTATGTGCTGCTGCTGTTCTGCGAGGCCATGGCCAGCCACAAGCGGATTGGGCTGGAGAAGCTGGGCGGAGCCTTTTTCCTGTCGGTGGTCATTCCCTTTTTCCTGTCCTCCTTCCTGCGGATCCGGCTGATGGAGCAGTGGCGGGCCCTGGTGATTCTGCCCCTGGTCATCGCCTTTATCAGCGACGCCTTTGCCCTGTTTGCCGGCATGGCCTTCGGCAAGCACAAGCTGGCTCCGGAGCTCTCCCCGAAAAAGACGGTGGAGGGAGCGGTGGGCGGCTTTTTGGGCACCGTTGTCTGTTCGGTGCTCTACGGCGTCCTCCTGCATCTGGGCTTCCGGCTGGAGGTGCGCTATGGGGCGCTGGTCCTGTACGGGGCCCTGGGCAGCGTGGTGTCCCAGCTGGGGGACCTGTCCTTTTCCTATATCAAACGGGAGTACGGCATCAAGGATTTCGGCAACGTGTTTCCCGGCCACGGCGGTGTGCTGGACCGGTTTGACAGCGTGATTTTCTGTGCTCCCCTGGTGGAGCTGCTGCTCCATCTCCTGCCTGCGATAGGAGGCTGACGATGAGTAACTGTATTTCTCTGCTGGGTTCCACCGGCTCCATCGGGCGGCAGTCACTGGATGTGATTGCCGCCTGTGGCATGACTGTGGCCGCCCTCACCGCCAACCGGGACGTGGAGCGGATGGAGGCCCAGTGCCGCCGCTTTCAGCCGGAGCTGGCGGTGATGATGGATTCCGCCGCAGCCGCCGATTTGCGCCTGCGCCTGGCCGACACCCCCATCCGGGTGGGTTCAGGGATGGAGGGCCTGCTGGAGGCGGCCAGCCTGGAGCGGGCGGATACGGTGCTCACCGCGGTGGTGGGCATGGTGGGCCTGCGCCCCACGCTGGCGGCCATTCGGGCGGGGAAGCGGATTGCCCTGGCCAATAAGGAGACCCTGGTGTGCGCCGGCGAGCTGGTGATGGAGGCCGCCGACACCTGGGGCGCGGAGATTGTGCCGGTGGATTCCGAGCACTCCGCCATTTTTCAGTGCCTCCAGGGCTGCCGGGACCGGGGGGAGGTGCGCCGCCTGATTCTCACCGCCTCCGGCGGTCCCTTCTGGGGCTGGGAGAGGGAGAAGATTGCCTCCGCCACGGTGGAGCAGGCCCTGAAGCACCCCAACTGGTCCATGGGGGCCAAAATTACCGTGGATTCCGCCAGCCTGATGAACAAGGGCCTGGAGTTTATTGAGGCCATGCGCCTCTACCGCCTGCCGCCGGAACAGATTTCCATTGTGATTCACCGGGAGAGTATTGTACACTCTCTGGTGGAATACTGTGACAACGCCATCCTGGCCCAGCTGGGGGTGCCGGATATGCGTCTGCCCATCCAGTACGCCCTCACCTGGCCCGCCCGTACGGAGGGAGTGGCAAAGCCTCTGGATTTGCTGAGCTGTCCGCCCCTTACCTTCCACGCTCCCGACTACGAGGCCTTCCCCTGTCTCTCCCTGGCCCTGGGTGCCGCCCGTACCGGCGGCACCGCCACGGCGGTGCTCAACGGGGCCAACGAGGCGGCGGTGGGCCTGTTCCTGGCGGGAAAAATCTCCTTTGGAGACATTGCCCGGCGGGTGGAGCACGCCCTGGCCGTGGTGCCCGGGGTGCAGAAGCCCGATCTGGAGGCCGTGCTGGCCGCCGATGCCGCCGCCCGGCAGGCGGCATCGGAAGATTTCTGAGGTTGAGGTGCCTATGACCATCTTTTCCATCGTACTCATTATCCTGTTTTTCGGCCTGCTCATTGCCATCCATGAGTTCGGCCACTTTGTGGCCGCCAAGACCCTGGGCGTCCGCGTCAATGAGTTTTCCATCGGCATGGGACCCGCCCTCCTCTCCAGAGAGCGGGGGGAGACCCTGTATTCCCTCCGGGCCTTTCCCATCGGCGGCTTCTGCGCCATGGAGGGGGAGGAGGACGCCTCCGACGATCCCCGATCCTTCCACAACAAGCCCTTTTGGAAGAAGTTCATCATTTTGGTGGCGGGGGCCGCGCTGAACTTCGTGGCCGGACTGCTGCTCATTCTCCTCATCATGGGCCTGGCGGGCAGCCCCGCCGCCCCGGTGTTTACCGGCGTGATGGAAGGGGCGGAGGCGGTGCTGGACACCGGCCTGCAGCCCGGAGACCAGTTTTATACCATTGACGGCCACCGCATCTACTTCCAGAACGACGCCCTCATCTACCTCCAGCGGGCGGGGGAGACGGTGGAGGTAACAGTGCTCCGGGACGGGGAAAAGGTGGACCTGGGCAAAATTTCCCTGCCCTACCGTCAGCTTGTGGATGAGAACGGACAGCAGGTGGAGAAGCGGGGCATCTACGTGGGCCAGTTTCTGGAGGATACGGTGGGCACCCGCCTGCGGAACAGCTGGTATCAGGCCATCGACTATGTACGCATGGTGTGGATGGGCCTGGGAGACATCGTGACCGGTACGATGGGCCTGCGGGATATGTCGGGGGTGATCGGCATTGTGGCTATGGCCGGGGATGTGGGTCAGGCCGGGGCCGAGGCGGCGGGCCTGTTCGGCGCCGTTGTCAATATCCTGGACTTTACCGCCCTCATCGCCATCAACCTGGCGGTGATGAACCTGCTGCCCATCCCCGCCCTGGACGGCGGCCAAATCTTCCTGATGCTTGTCAACGGCATCTACCGCCTGTTCCGCAAAAAGTATATTGACCAGAAGTATCTGGGCTACGTCAATATGGTGGGTTTCTTCTGCCTGATTGCCCTGATGGTTTTGGTGGCCATCAGCGATGTGAGCAAATTTATTTTGTAGGAGGCATCATCCCATGACCAGACAGATTGTTGTGGGCGGCGTCCCCGTGGGCGGGGGCGCCCCTGTCACCATACAGTCCATGACCAATACCCGCACCGACGACGTGGCGGCCACGGTGGAGCAAATCCGCCGCCTGGAGGCCGCCGGCTGCCAGATCATCCGGGTGGCGGTGCCCGATATGGCCGCCGCTCAGGCGGTGGGGGCTATCCGGGCGCAAATCCACATCCCCCTGGTGGTGGACATCCACTTCGATTACCGGCTGGCCCTGGCCTGTATTGAGGCCGGGTGTGACGCCGTGCGCATCAATCCCGGCAACATCGGCGGGGAGGAGCGGGTAAAAGCGGTGGCGGAGGCCTGTAAAGCAAAAGGACTTCCCATCCGCATCGGAGTCAACGGCGGCTCCCTGGAGAAGCCCCTGCTGGCCAAATATGGGGGCGTGACCCCGGAAGCCCTGGTAGAATCGGCCTTTGGCCACATCGCCCTGCTGGAGAAATACGACTTCCACGATATCTGCGTGTCCCTCAAATCCTCCAGCGTACCGGTCACTATGGCCGCCTACAAGCTGATGAGCGAGAAAAGTGATTATCCTTTACATCTTGGCGTCACCGAGACGGGCACCGTCCGCATGGGCACGCTGAAATCCGCCATCGGCATCGGGGGCCTGCTGGCCCTGGGCATCGGGGACACCATGCGGGTCTCCCTGTCCGCCGACCCGGTGGAGGAGGTATACGCCGCCCGGGACATCCTGAAGGCCGCCGGACTGCGGCGGGATGGGCCCGATCTGGTGTCCTGTCCCACCTGCGGCCGCACCCGCATTGACCTCATCGGCCTGGCCCACCAGGTGGAGGAGCGGCTGAAGGGCGTGGACAAGCCCATTACCGTGGCGGTCATGGGCTGCGTGGTCAATGGGCCCGGCGAGGCCGCCGCCGCCGATGTGGGCATCGCGGGCGGGATCGGCGAGGGCCTGCTGTTCCGCAAGGGCGAAATTGTGAAAAAGGTGCCCCAGGACCAGCTGGTGGACGAATTATTTGCATTGATTGAGCAATTGTGAGCAGGAGCGTATCCGATGGCGCAAGCACAGAAAATCCCATTTTTAAAGCTGTTTTCTGCCTGGCATCCGGGGGAGGAGCTGTCCGCCCTGGTGGAGGGCTACCTGGTGGTTCAGGCGGTGATTGACAAGCACACCCGCTCCATCCGGGCCAGGGTGGAGTGCGCGGCCCCTCCGGCGGAGGAGCTGCGCGCCGCCATTGAGCGCAGTTTGGCCCTGGCTTACCGGGTGGAGCAGGTGGCGCTGGAGATTGCCCTGCCTGACGGCGGGGCCCCCATTTCGCCGGAGCCTGTCTCCGCCCCCGCGCCGGTGCCGTCTCCGGCGGAGGATGAGGCGGCCGCCGCCTTCCGCCGCACGGAGGAAATCCGCCGCCAGGCCCTGGCCAATCTGAAGCCCCCCAGGCCGCCGGAGAAAAAGGGGAGCAAGGGGCCCGGGGGCAAGCTGCTTTACGGCAGGCATGAAATCAAAAAGGCCCCCGTCCCCATGCGGGAGCTGGAGCTGGACATGGGCGCGGTGATTGTGGAGGGGGACGTGTTTGCCGTCGACCACCGGGAGCTGAAAAAGCGGGGCGCCTGGGTGGTGTCCTTTGACGTCACCGACTACACCGGCTCGGTACGTGTCAGCAAGTTTTTCCCGGGGGACGAGGGCAAGGGCATCGTGGACGGAGTAAAGAAGGGCCAGCGGCTGCTCATCCAGGGCAAGCTGAATATTGACCGCTTTACCGGAGACATGGTGCTGGAGCCCTACGCCATTATGGAATCCCAGCGCACCCAGCGGACGGATGACGCCCCGGAAAAGCGGGTGGAGCTCCATTTACATACCAATATGTCCGCCATGGATGCCCTTACGGCGGTGGGCTCCAAAATGGACTCCCCCATTGGCACCGACAAGAATGTGGTGAAGCGGGCGGAGCGGTGGGGCCACCGGGCCATCGCCATTACCGACCACGGGGTGGCCCACTCCTTTCCCAACGCCTGGCATTCCGCCAAGAAGATTAAGATCCTCTACGGGGTGGAGGCCTACTTCATCAACGACGTGGATGACCGGGTGGCCATCCACGGGGAGCGGGAGCAGGCGCTGGAGGAGGAGATTGTCTGCTTCGATATCGAGACCACCGGCCTGGACAACCGCCGGGATCTGATTACCGAAATCGGTGCGGTGGTGCTGCGGAGGGGAGAGGTGGTGGAGCAGTTCTCCACCTTTGCCGACCCGGAGCGGCCCCTGAGCCGGGAGATTACCGAGCTCACCGGTATTACCGACCAGATGCTGGAGGGGGCACCCTCCCAGGCGGAGGCCATCCGCGCCTTTCTGGACTTTGCGGGAGACCGGCCCCTGGCCGCCCACAACGCGGAGTTTGATATCGGCTTTATTGCCGCCGGCTGCCGCAGGATGGGCCGGAGTTTTGAGAATACCTATATCGACAGCCTGATTCTGGCCCAGAACCTGCTGCCCGATCTGGGCAAGTACAAGCTGGACCTTGTGGCCGCGCACTTGAATCTGCCCGCCTTCAACCACCACCGGGCCTATGACGACGCGGCCACGGTGGGCTATATGCTGATCCCCTTTTTCGACATGCTGCGGGACCAGGGGGTGCACACCCTCCAGCAGATCAACCCCGCCATGCGGAAGCTCCGCGCCGGAGGCAAGGCCAAGCGGCAGCCCAAGCACCTCATCGTGCTGGCCAAGAATCAGCTGGGCCTGCGCAACCTGTACCAGCTCATTTCCGCGTCCTATCTGGACCACTTCAAGCGCTATCCCATTATGCCCAAGAGCCTCATTGACCAGCACCGGGAGGGCCTGATCATCGGCTCGGCCTGCGAGGCGGGGGAGCTCTTCCAGGCCATCGTTCGCCGGAGGGATTTCAAGGAGCTCAAGCGCATCGCCTCCTGGTACGATTTTCTGGAAATCCAGCCCCTGTGCAACAACGCCTTCATGCTCCGCAAGGGCATGGTGCACAGCGAGGAGGAGCTGCGGGACTTCAACCGCACGGTGGTGGCCTTGGGTGAGGCGCTGGACAAGCCGGTGTGCGCCACGGGGGACGTCCATTTCCTGGACCCGGAGGATGAAATCTACCGGCACATCCTGCTGGCCTCCAAGGGCTTTGAGGACGCCGACTCCCCGCTGCCCCTCTACTTCAAGACCACCGGCGAGATGCTGGAGGAGTTTGCCTACCTGGGGGAGGAGAAGGCCTACGAGGTGGTGGTGCGCAACACCAACCTGGTGGCCGACTGGTGCGAGGATGTGGTGCCCCTGCCCCAGGGCCTGTTTGCTCCCAAGATTGAGAATTCCGCCCAGGAGCTGACCCGGCTGGTGTGGGACAAGGCCCACGCCCTCTACGGTGAGGAGCCCCCCCGGATTGTGGTGGACCGGATCAATGCCGAGCTGGGGGATATTATCAAATGTAAGTACGACGTCATCTATATGTCCGCCCAGAAGCTGGTGCAGGATTCCCTGGACCACGGCTATCTGGTGGGCTCCCGGGGCTCGGTGGGCTCCTCCCTGGTGGCCTTTATGTCGGGCATCACCGAGGTCAATTCCCTGCCGCCCCACTACCGCTGCCCCAAGTGCAAGCACTCCGACTTTGAGGCGGCCAAGGAGCTGGGCATCGGCTGCGGGGCGGACATGCCCGACGCCGCCTGCCCGGTGTGCGGCACGCCCTACGAGAAGGACGGCTTCAACATCCCCTTTGAGACCTTCCTGGGCTTCGGCGGCGATAAGGTGCCGGACATTGACCTGAACTTCTCAGGCGAGTACCAGGCCAACGCCCACCGGTATACCTTTGAATTGTTCGGCCAGAGCCATGTGTTCCGGGCGGGCACCATCGGCACGGTGAAGGACAAGATTGCCTACGGCTATGTGAAGCACTATCTGGACGAGCACAGCCTTTCCGGCACCCGGGCGGAGGAAAACCGCCTGTCCCTGGGGTGCAGCGGCGTCAAGCGCACCACCGGCCAGCACCCCGGCGGCATGGTGGTCATTCCCCAGAACCGGGAGATTTACGACTTCTGCCCGGTGCAGCACCCCGCCGACGACCCCAACAGCGACATCATCACCACCCACTTTGAATACCACTCCATGGAGTCCAACCTGCTGAAGCTGGACATGCTGGGTCACGATGACCCCACCATGATTCGCATGCTCCAGGATTTGACCGGAGTGGACCCCCAGAAGATTCCCCTGGACGACAAGGATACCATGAGCATCTTCACCTCCTCCAAGGTGCTGGGCTTTGAGAACGACCCCATCCTGGGCCCCACCGGGGCGGTGGCCATCCCCGAGTTCAACACCAAGTTTACCCGGGGTATGCTGATGGATACCCAGCCCCACCAGTTTGACATCCTGCTGCGGCTGTCCGGCTTCTCCCACGGCACCGACGTGTGGCTGGGCAACGCCCGGGACCTGGTGGTGGACCAGGGGATCCCCGTGGGCCAGGCCATCGGCTGCCGGGACGACATTATGATCTTCCTCATCTCCTGCGGGATGCCGGAAAAGCGCTCCTTTACAATTATGGAGGCGGTGCGGAAGGGGAGAGGCCTGCCCGACGGGGCGGAGGAGGAAATGAAGGCCGCCGGCGTGCCCGACTGGTACATCGGCTCCTGCAAAAAGATCAAATATCTGTTCCCCAAGTCCCACGCGGTGTCCTACGTGATGATGGCCTTCCGCATTGCCTGGTTCAAGGTGCACCACCCCCTGGCCTTCTACGCCGCCTTCTTCTCCATCCGGGCCAAGGCGCTGGACGCCACGTGCATGTGTATGGGCATGGATGTGTGCAAGGCCAAGATGCGGGAAATTGAGGCCAAGGAAAAGCCCACCCCGGTGGAGGAGGACATGCTGGTCACCCTGGAGGTGGTGTACGAATTCTATCTCCGGGGCTTCACCTTCGCGCCCATGGATTTGTACCGCTCCCACGCGGTCAATTTCCTGCCGGACATGAAACAGGGCACCCTGCTGCCCCCCTTTACCTCCATCCCCGGCCTGGGAGAGACCGCCGCCTGGTCCATCCTGGAGCAGCGCCAGGGCAAGCGGTTTATTTCCATCGAGGAATTCTCCGCCGCCTGTCCCAAGGTGTCCAAAACCCACATCGAGCAGCTCAAGGCTGTGGGCGCCCTGGACGGCATGCCTGACACCAGCCAGATGACTCTGTTTGACGGCCTGTTCTGAAGGGCATGCCGTCCACCGCCGCGTCAGCGGCGTCCGAGCGTTTTGCCGGAGGCAAAACCTCGATGCGGGGCGAATTGACTTCGCCCCGCAGATGGAGTGAAACGGGGTTCCCAAAGGACGCTGTCCTTTGGGAGATGCCTGACACCAGCCAGATGACTCTGTTTGACGGCCTGTTTTAAAGGGCATACCCTCCCCGCCGCAGAGAGCCATCGACGGAAACCAAAAGAAGAGAGGAGAAGTACGATGAACAAGAACACGTGCAGCCCCGCCACGCTGTCCCGCGCCGGCGCCAGGCTGCTGGCCCTGCTGCTGGCCCTCTCCCTGCTGAGTACCCCCGCCCTGGCCCGGGAGACGGACCTCTTTGAAGCCTGGCCGGAGCCGGTGGACTTTTCCGCCCTCACCTATGGAGAGCCGGACCCCGCCCCGCTCCATGCCGCCCAGGAGGCGCTGGAGGCGGCCATGGCCGGCGGAGGGGAGACGGAGGAGATTCTGGCGCTGTTTGGGGCGCTGACGGAGGCCATGGACCAGTTCTATACCGAATATACGGTGTGCAGCGTGGCCTACTACCGGGACCCAACGGATGAGGTGACCCAGGACTACCTGACCTGGTCCGAGGCGCTGACGGAGACCTCCAACAGCTATACGCAGTCGCTCCAGACGGTGCTCCAGTCCCCGTATGGAGCGGCGTTGGCCGAGGAATTGGGCTCCGATCTGGAGAGCCTTCTGGCCTACTACACTCCGGACACCCAGGAGCAGCTGGCGCTGCTGTCCCAGGAGCGGGAGCTGATCAACGACTACTGGGTGGCCAGCGGTGTGGATTACACGGTGACCTGGGGAGACCGTACCTGGACCCAGGCGGAGCTGAACGGGGACGATACCCTGTCCGCTGACCAGGCCGGCGAGGTACAGGACCTGCTGAACCAGGCCTTTAACGCCGCCGCGGCCCCCATCCTGGTGGAGATGACCGAGGTGCGCAATGCCTACGCCGTGAGCAAGGGGTATGACAATTACGCCGCCTACGCCTACGAGATGGTGTACGGCCGGGACTATACCCTGGAGGAGGCCCGGCAGCTCTATGCCCAGGTGAAGGCGTGGGCTGCCCCGCTGTACAATGAACTGGCTACGGTGAGCTCCTGGAACAGCAGCTTCTCCAGCAAGCGGATGGAATCCCTGTATGGCCTGACTCAGGATGCGGTGCTGGACCTGGCGGAGCCCTATATGGAGGAGATATCCAGCGAGTATGCGGATCTGTACCGGTACATGCGGGAGAGCCATCTGGTGGACATCGCCCCGCTGGATACCAAACTGGAAGTGGGCTTTACCACCGATCTTCCCAGCTATCGCTCCGCCCTGATTTTCAACTGCCCCGGCGGCAGCTACAACGATGTGAGCACCCTGGTCCATGAATTCGGCCACTATGCCGAGTTCTGCCTGTCTGACGGCCCCAACGTCGGGGCGACGTGTTACGACGTGTCCGAAATGGACTCCCAGATGCTGGAGATGCTCTACCTGCGGTTTGCCGACGAGATGGCAGGGGAGGGCGGAGACGCCTATCGGAGCCGTGGGCTGTATAACATGCTGGCCTCCGTCATCACCGGCTGCCTGTTCGACGAGTTCCAGACCACCATTTATAGCGAGGGGGATCTGACGGTGGAGGAACTCAACGCCCTGGCCGGCCGGCTGGCGGAGGAGTATGGGGTTCCGGTGATCTATGGCGGCGACTTTTCCGACACCTGGGTGGTGGTCAACCATACCTTCGAGTCGCCCATGTATTACATGAGCTATGCCACCTCAGCCCTCTCCTCTCTCGAGCTTTTCCTGGATGCCCAGACCGACTTTACGGCTGCGGCCGACGCCTACCTGGGGATGGTGAAGCTGGGGGACTGCATCGGCTACAAGGAGGCGGTGGCCCAGGCCGGCCTGACGGATTTCTTCCAGGAGGGTACGGTGGAGCTCCTGTGCAGGAGCATCCGGGACTATCTGTACCAGGACCTCTGCGACCTGCCCGCGTTCCCTGATCTGGAAAACCACTGGGCTGGGGACAGCGCCAACTTCTGCGCCGCCTGCGGCCTGCTTGAGGGAGACGGCTCCGGAAGCTTCCTGCCGGACGCTCCCGTGACCCGCGCCCAGATGGTCACCGCTTTGTGGCGCATGATGGACAGTCCCGAGGCGGAGGGTGAAGCGGCGGCCTTTGCCGACGTGCCCGCCGACGCCTGGTACGCCGACGCGGTGGCGTGGGCCGCCCAGACCGGCGTGGTGGAAGGGGTGGACGGCGTCCGCTTTGACCCAGATGGGCTTGTGACCCGGGAGCAGATAGCCGTGGCGCTGTACCGCCTGCTGGCGGCGAGCAGCGGCTACGACGACGCGCTGGACGGCTTTGCCGACGGCGCCCAGGTCAGCGGCTGGGCGGCGGAGGAGACCGGCTGGGCGGCGGCCTGCGGACTGCTCACCGGCAAGCCTGGCGGGCTGCTGGCCCCCCAGGACACCATCACCCGGGGCGAGCTGTCCGCGCTGGTACTCCGCCTGTTTGTCCAGTGAACCTGACGTCCGGGGCCGCGCACAGCGCGGCCCCGGTTTTCCCCTTGACAAGAGATGGATGTTATAGTATAGTAGCGTGGTAAAGCGTGAAAGCAGAGGGGGATAGGCCCGTGAACATGAGCATCAACACCCCGGAGGGCACCCGGGACCGGCTGTTTGCCGAGTGTCAGGAGCGCCGCCAGGTGCAGGCCCGGCTGACCCGGCTGTTCCGGCAGCGGGGATTTCTGGAGGTCTCCACGCCGGAGACGGAATTTTATGACCTGTTTGCCCTGTCGGGCAGCGCCATCCCGCAGGAGCGGATGATTAAGGTGTGGGACCCCAGCGGGAAGTTCTGCGTCATGCGGCCCGACTCCACCACCCCCATTGCCCGGGTGGCGGCCACCAAGCTGAAGGCGGTGCCCCTGCCCCAGCGGCTGTACTATGAGCAGACGGTGTACCGCGCCAATCCCGCCCACAACGGCGGCAGCCGGGAGCTGCCCCAGTGCGGGGTGGAGCTCATTGGGGCCAAGGGGAAGAAGGCGGATGTGGAGATCATCGTCACCGCCATTGACGCCCTGCGCAGCTGCGGCGCCGCCCGCTTCCATGTGGAGCTGGGTCACGCCGGTTACTTCCGGGAGCTGGCCGGCCGGCTGGAGCTGGGGGAGGATGCGGTGGAGGAGATGCGCGCTCTCATTGAGGGGAAGAACTTCGCCGCCCTCAATGATTTTCTGGAGCCTCACCGGGGCAACCCGGCCTGCGCCGCCCTGAAGCAGCTCAGCCGCCTCTTCGGCGGGGTGGAGGTGCTCTCCCAGGCGGAGCGTCTGGCGGGGAAGACCCCGGCGGTGGATTATCTCTCCCAGCTGTATGACGAGCTTTCCGCCGCGGGCTATGGGGCCTATGTCCGGTTTGATTTGGGCATGGTCCACCAGATTGACTACTATACCGGCGTGGTGTTCCGGGGCTATGTGGAGGGCGCGGGAGACGCCGTGCTGTCCGGCGGCCGGTACGACAACCTGGTGGGGGTATTCGGCCGGGAGGCCCAGGCCACCGGCTTTGCGGTGGATGTGGACGCGGTGGCCCGCACCCTGCCGGAGATTGCGCCCCCGGTGCTGCGCACGGTGGTCCACTACGAGCCGGGCTATCTGGCCCAGGCACTGGAGGCGGTGGACGGCCGGCCCGCCGGCACCAGTGAGCTCTCCCCCTGCCGCACCCTGGAGTCCAGCCTGAACCTGGCCCGGGACAAGGGGGCGGAGACCGTGCTGGTCTTTGACAAGGACGGAGAAAGGACGGTGCGGGTATGACTGAGCGCCTGAAAATCGCCATTACCAAGGGCCGTCTGCTGGACAAGAGCGTGGAGCTCTTCGAGGGGGCGGGGCTGGACTGCACGCCCATCCGGGACCCGGGCCGGCGGCTGGTCCACAGCCTGCCCAACTACCCGCTGGACGCGGTGCTGGCCAAGGCCCCCGACGTCATCACCTACGTGGAGCACGGGGTATGCGATTTGGGCATCGTGGGAAAGGACACCATCCTGGAAAAGGGGGGCTCCTTCTACGAGGTGCTGGATCTGGGCTTCGGCAAGTGCCGCTTTGCCCTGGCCGTCAAGCAGAGCAGCGACTTTTACGGTACCTACAAGACCCGGCGCATTGCCTCCAAATACCCCGAGGTGACCCGCGCCTTTTTTGCCAAGAAGGGCATGGATGTGGACATCATCAAAATTGAGGGCAGCGTGGAGCTGGCCCCCATTCTGGAGCTCACCGACGCCATCGTGGATATTGTGGAGACCGGGGCCACCCTGAAGGCCAACGGGCTGGTGCCCATTGAGGATGTGGCGCCGGTGTCCGCCCGGCTCATTGTCAATACCGCCAGCATGAAGCTGTATAAAGAGCAAATCGCAGACTTTATCGCCCGCTGCGAGGGAGAATTGGAGAAGCGGAAATGATACAGATTGTAACAGCCGACGGCGCCGCCGAAGGCGCGGTCATCCGCGCTATGCGGGCCAGGGCCGCCCAGGCCAACCAGGCCATTGACGCCGCGGCGGCGGAAATCATGGAGACCGTGAAGCGGCGGGGCTACGAGGCGGTGCGGGAATATTCCCTCCGCTTTGACAAAGCCGAGCCCAGGGAGATTTCCCCGGCGGAGCTGGAGGCGGCCCATGCCCGCTGTCCGCGGGAGCTGATTGCCGCCCTGGAGCGGGCGGCGGCCAACATCCGGGATTATAACGAGAAGCTGCTCACCCACACCCTGGAGTGGACCTCCCCCGACGGGGGAGTGGTGGGCCGGGTGGTCCGGGGCCTGACCCGGGTGGGCATCTATGTCCCCGGCGGCACCGCCGCCTACCCCAGCAGCGTGCTGATGAACGCGGTGCCCGCCAAGGTGGCCGGGGTGGAGGAGATTGTCATGGTGACGCCCCCCACGGAAAACCTGAACGACGCGGTGCTGGCCGCCGCCAAAATTGCCGGGGTGGACCGGGTGATTGCCGTGGGCGGGGCCCAGGCGGTGGCCGCCCTCACTTACGGCGCGGGCTTCATTCCCCGGGTGGATAAGCTGGTGGGACCCGGCAACGCCTTTGTGGCCGCCGCCAAGCGGCAGGCCTATGGCAAGCTGGACATCGACATGGTGGCCGGCCCCTCCGAGGTGCTGGTCATCGCCGACGGGGCGGCCAACCCCAAATTTGTGGCCGCCGACCTGCTGAGCCAGGCCGAGCACGACAAGCTGGCCTCGGCGGTACTGCTCACCGATTCCCTGGAGCTGGCCCGGGCGGTGGACGCCGAGCTCCTCCGCCAGACCGGATATCTGAGCCGCTCGGAAATCATGGAATGCTCCCTCCGGGACTTCGGCTGCGCCATTGTGTGCCACAGCCTGGACGACTGCGCCGCCCTGGCCAATGAGATTGCCCCGGAGCACCTGGAGATTGTCACCCGGGACCCCCGGGCCCTGCTGCCCGCCATCCGGAACGCCGGGGCGGTGTTCCTGGGGGCCTGGTCTCCGGAGCCCCTGGGGGACTATCTGGCCGGACCGGACCACGTGCTGCCCACCAGCGGCACCGCCCGCTTCTTCTCCCCCCTCAGCGTGGACAGCTTCCTCAAGACCATGAGCGTCATCCAGTATGACCAGGCCAGCCTGGCCCCCATCAAGGACCAGATTATTGCCCTGGCCGAGAGCGAAAAGCTCACCGCCCACGCCAATTCCATCCGCGTGCGGTTTGAGTAAAGGAGAATGACCATGAGAACAGCCCAGCTGACCCGGACCACCAAGGAGACCGACATCCGCCTCACCCTCTCCCTGGAGGGAGGCGGGGTGGAGATCCACACCGGTATCGGCTTTTTTGACCACATGCTGACCGCCTTCGCCTTTTACGGCGGCCTGGGCCTGGAGGTATACGCCAAGGGCGACCTGGAGGTGGACGGACACCACACCGTGGAGGATGTGGGCATCGTCCTGGGCCAGGCCATGAAGGAGGCCCTGGGGGACCGGAAGGGAATCCGCCGGTTTGCCTCCGCTTTCATTCCCATGGATGAGGCCCTGTGCGTTACCGCCCTGGATTTCTCCAACCGTCCCTTCCTAGCCCTGGACGCCGAAATGCCCCAGAGCAGGATCGGCGCTTACGATGCCTGCCTCACGGAGGAGTTCCTGCGTGCTTTTGCGGTGAACAGTGGCTTAACTTTACATATGAAGTGCCTGTACGGAAAGAACGCCCACCACATCACCGAGGCCCTGTTCAAGTCCCTGGGGGCGGCGGTACGTGAGGCCGTGCAGATCACCGGAACCGGCGTCACCTCCACCAAGGGGGTGCTGTAATGGGCTATACCGCCGTGGTGGACTACGGGGTGGGCAACCTGAAGAGCGTCACCAACGCCATGGACTACCTGGGGCTGAACACCTGCATTACCAGCGATCCCAGGGAGCTGGAGCTGGCCGACGCCATTCTCCTGCCCGGTGTGGGGGCCTTTCCCGATGCCGCCGACAAACTGCGCCTCACCGGCCTGGACAGGGTGCTGACGGCCCAGGCGGAGCGAAAGCCCATCCTGGGCATCTGCCTGGGCATGCAGCTGCTGCTGGATTGGGGCGAGGAGGTACGCAGGTGTGAAGGACTTAACCTTGTCCCAGGCTGCGTCCGTAAGATGGAAACCAGTCTGAAGCTGCCCCACATCGGTTGGAACAGCCTGCGCTTCCCCAATCCCTCCCCGCTGTTTGCCGGGGTGGAGGAGGGCAGCTATGTCTACTTTGTCCACTCCTTCTGTGCCGTGGCGGACGCCCCCGGCGCCGTCATCGCCGCCACCTACTACGGCGTGCCGGTGACGGCGGCGGTGCAGAAGGGCAATGTGTACGGCTGCCAGTTCCACCCGGAAAAGAGCGGCGAGGTGGGCCTGCAGATTCTGCGGAATTTCGGAGGGCTGAATCCATGATTCTGTTTCCAGCCATTGATTTGAAGAACGGCCAGGCGGTGCGCCTGTACAAGGGGGATTTTTCCACCGCCCATCAGGTGGCCGCCGACCCCCTGGCGGTGGCCCGGGACTTCTATGCGGCGGGGGCCCGGCATATCCACATGGTGGATTTGGACGGGGCCCGCAGCGGGGCGCGGCGGAACGGCGCCATCGTGCAGGCTGTGGCGGAGCAGTCCGGCCTGAAGGTGGAGCTGGGCGGCGGCATCCGCACCATGTCCGACCTGGAGGAGGTCTTTGCCCTGGGGGTGTGGCGGTGCGTCATCGGCTCCGCCGCGGTCAGCCATCCGGAGTTTGTGGCGGAGGCGGCGGCCCGGTATGGAGACCGGGTGGCCGTGGGCATTGACGCCATGGACGGCATCGTCAAAACCGCCGGGTGGGAGCAGTCCACCGGGCTGAACTACCTGGAGCTGGCGAAGTCCATGGAGACAATTGGGGTAAAGACAATTATCTTTACAGATATCGCCACCGACGGCATGCTGTCCGGACCCTCCTTTGAGCGGCTTGCCGCCCTGCGGGAGGCGGTGGGCTGTCAGATCACCGCCTCCGGCGGGGTGTCCTCCAACCAGGACCTGTCCAGGCTGCACGCCATGGGTCTCTATGGGGCCATCATCGGCAAGGCCTATTACGCCGGAACGGTGGATTTGCCTCTGGCGGTAAAGGAGGTGGGCGCGCAATGTTAGCCAAGCGGATTATCCCCTGCCTGGACGTGAAGGACGGTCGGGTGGTGAAGGGGGTCAACTTTGTCAACATCCGGGACGCCGGAGATCCGGTGGAGCTGGCCCGGTACTATTCCGACCAGGGCGCCGATGAGATTGTGTTTCTGGACATCACCGCCACCAGCGACGCCCGGGATACCGTGGCCGATGTGGTGGAGCGCACCGCCGCCCAGGTGTTTGTGCCCCTGACGGTGGGGGGCGGTATCCGCACCGTGGAGGATTTCCAGCGGCTTTTACGGGCGGGAGCGGACAAGATTTCGGTAAATTCCGCCGCCGTGGCCCGGCCGGAGCTGATTTCTGAGGCGGCGGAGCGCTTTGGCTCCCAGTGCGTGGTGCTGGCCGCCGACGCCCGCGCCCGGGGGGACGGCGGCTGGGAGGTGGTGGTGGCCGGCGGCCGCAAGCCCACCGGCCTGGACCTCATCCAATGGGTGAAGCGGGCGGAGGCCTTAGGGGCGGGGGAGATCCTCCTCACCTCCATGGATGCCGACGGCACCAAGGCGGGCTTTGACCTGGCCATGACCCGCGCGGTGACGGAGGCGGTGTCCATCCCGGTGATTGCCTCCGGCGGCTGCGGGTCCCTGGCCCATTTCGCCCAAGTGTTTGAGCAGACAGGCTGCGACGCGGCGCTGGCCGCCTCTCTGTTCCACTTTGGAGAGCTGACGGTGCCCCAGGTGAAGGACTATCTTCGGAGCCGGGCCATTCCGGTGCGCTGAGGAGGATGGGAGCATGCTGGACGATTTGCTGGATTTGCTGGATTTGACCGGGGAGGCGGTGCCCAGCCTGTTCGGGGCCGCCGGCAAGGGGAAGCGGAACAGGCGGCCCGCCGGAGACCCGGGGCGTCCCATGGTGGAGACCAAGGGCAAGCTCACCGCCCGGCGGACCAAGCACCAGGGGGAGGACCCCTGGGACTGGAAGGAGGAAAAGCCCCCCTGGGAGCTGTAAGGAAAGCCATGGATTTTGATTTGAATTTGCTGTTTCAGAAGGCGGACCTCATCCCCGTCATCATCCAGGACGCGGAGAGCAAAGATATTTTGATGCTGGGCTTTACCAACCGGGAGGCGGTGGAGCTGACCCTGAAAACGAAAACAGCCTGGTTCTGGTCCCGCAGCCGGCGGAAGCTGTGGAACAAGGGGGAGAGCTCCGGCCATTTTCTTGACGTGAAAAAGGTGGTCACCGACTGCGACACCGATACCCTGCTCTATCTCTGCGTGCCGGAGGGACCCACCTGCCACACCGGGGCCAGAAGCTGCTTTTTCAACGAAATTTGGGAGGAAACCACATGAACGATACCGTATTGCGGGACCTGTACCAGGTGGTGCTGGACCGCAGGAGCAATCCCCAGGAGGGCTCCTACACCTGCTACCTGTTTGACAAGGGCCTGGACAAGATTCTGAAGAAGGTGGGGGAGGAGTGCTCCGAGACCATCATCGCCGCCAAGAACGGCAAGCAGGAGGAGACGGTGGGGGAGATCTCCGACCTCATCTACCACCTGATGGTGATGATGGCCCACCAGGACATTCCCCTGGACGCGGTACTCTCCGAGCTGGAGCGCCGCAGCCACAAGATCGGCAACCTGAAACAGATGAAAACCGTGGACCACGAGACGTAACAAAGAGGCGCTGCCGGAGCAGCGCCTCTTTTCCTATGCCTGCCCGTAGGTGACGAATAGGGTATACAGCCGGCTGACGGTATTCCAGCTCTCCTGGTCCAGCACGCCGGTCTCCGGCCTGCCCTCCAGGGCCTGAAGCCAGCGGAGGTTGTGCTGGGTGGCGGCGTCGTTCTGGCCGGTGGCGGGGCCGACCTGGATTCCGTTCAGCAGTCCGGCCAGGGCCTGGAACATGGACTGAACCAGATAGAGATGGATGCTGTCCTGCCCGGGGGAGACGGTGTAGCCGCCGCCGGGATAGCCCCGGAGAGGCCGGGGCCGTTGGGCCAGGGTCTGGCGGTAGCGGGCGGCGATGGCATCCCAGGTGCCCTGATTTACCTGTCCGGTAACCGGCGGGTGGAACTCCCGCTGAAAAAGCATGACGGCCTCCAGCGTGCGCTCCCCGAAGATGCCGTCAGGGGTGAGCCGGGGGAGAAACTCATAGCGGAAGGACAGCTCCCGCAGCATGGTCTGGAGGCTGCGGACGCTCTGCCCAATCAGGCGGATTTCCTGGGGCACAATCATGGGGACACTCCTCTCTCGTCGGCGGAGCCCAGGGTCAGGGGCTGGCCGGGGTACTGGGTCAGGCCGGTGGCCTGGCTCTCAGGCAAGTCGGGGCGGAACTGCTCGGGAATGATATTGGTGTAGGTGCCCACCGTGTCCGTAATGCCGGCGTACAGCCGGTAGAGGGCAGCCCAGGTCCGGGGCCCCATGACGCCGTCCTGGGTGAGACCGGCCATCCGCTGGACGGCGATGACGGCGGCCTTGGTGGCCGGCCCGTAAATGCCGTCGATGGCCACGGCGGGAATGTTGTTGTAGAACTCCGCCACCACCGACAGCACATACTGGATGACCTTCACCGGCTCGCCCCGATCCCCCTCCCGCAGCACACTGGGGAAGGGCTGGCCGCTGCTGCCGGGATAATAGGTCTGTCCCTGGCTGATAAGCTCCGCCAAGTCCAGCACGCCCACATACAGGAACACCATTTTGTACCAGGTGGAATTGCCCACAATGCCGTCGGGGGTCAGGTCAAAGATTTCCTGGAATTTTTTGACCGCCGCCTCGGTGGCCGGGCCGAAGATGCCGTCCACGGGATAGATTTTGGGGATGGCGGGGTAGTCCCGGGAAATGCGGTTGAGCATCACCTGAATGCGCTGCACCGCCTCGCCGCTGTCATAGCGGCGGATGGGATAGCCGGGGTAGGAGTAGCGGATGCCGCTGACCGGGGCGTTGGTCACCAGCTCAATGTTGTCGCCGTAATAGAAACGGAGAATGGACAGGTAATCCCGCCCCTCCTCCGCCAGAGCCTGGCTGCCCCACTGGGAAAGCCCGTCGCAGGTGACGGTGGTGCCGTTGCAGAATTTGGCGGCCAGGGGCTCCACAAAGCCGATGCGCCGTATGTAGGAGTTGAACATCTCGTCCACCAGGCGGCTGATATTTTCAAAAATATTCCGGCCCTTGATGAACTTCTGGTCGTAGGCGGTGGAAGAGGTGATGTTGAAGGGATAGCCCCGGCTGGGGTAGAACTCGGTGTACACCCGGTTGAGGGCGAAGGAAATGATGGCCAGAATGTTGGCCCGAAGGGCGGCTGGCTCCCAGGTGGGGTAAATTTCGCTGGAGGCCACGTTTTTCACATAATCCGGGAAAGAAACCGTGACGTTTTCCGCGTTGGAGCCCGGCGCGCCCAGATGGACGGTAATGTATTGGGGCACATAGGGGGTAATGGGTAAGGTTTCAGGCATACGCTCCCTCCTTTACAGGTTCTGGGGCGGAATGTTGACCGGATGCTCCGGCAGCAGGGCGGGGGTATGCTCAGGCAGAGGGATAAGCTCCAGATCCTGGAGGGTTTCCGTATTGGGAAAGACCTGCACATTTTCCACCACCAGCAGCTCATACCCCGGAGATTCCGCCCAGATGTCGCATACGGCAAAGGGGTGAACAGTGCCGGGCGACTCACTGGCGGCGGCGTTGGGCGTGGAGATCCGCACCGGCGTGGCGCGCCCGTTTTCGTCGGTCACCCGTACCGCCAGCAGATTGTGGCGTCCCTGTTCTCCCTGCTGGGTGAAAGCCACCGTGGCGCCGGCCACCGGAAGCTGGGCCCGGGAGGTATAGACGCGGCAGATAAGAGAACCAAATGCTTCCAAAAAACACGCCTCCTTTTGATGCCATTGTATGCTTGCAGCGGCCTGTCCGTTCCTCCGGAATTGCGGGCAGGCCGTTGACATCCCCTGCCGTTTCGAGTAAACTAAATAAGAACGACTGGCAGTTATGCTCTGGAAAGAGTGTGATTTGAGATGAAAAAACAAAAGGTCTCCAGTGCGGTGATTCGGCGTCTGCCCCGGTATTACCGGCATCTGAATGACTTGTATCAGGCCGGTGTGGAGCGCATTTCCTCCAATGCCCTGGGCAGCTCCCTGGGGCTGACCGCCTCCCAGATCCGGCAGGATCTGTCCTGCTTCGGAGAATTCGGGCAGCAGGGTTACGGCTATAACGTGGGTACTCTGCGGGACGAGGTGGCGGATATTCTGGGGATGAACCGGGGCCACAGCGCGGTCATTCTGGGCGTGGGCAACCTGGGCAGGGCCCTGATGGAGAACTTCCATTTTGAGCGCTCCGGGGTGGCGCTGGCCGCCGCCTTTGATGTGGCGCCCCAGGTGGTGGGGCGGCAGGTCTCCGGCGTGCCGGTTTACCACGTGGACCAGCTGGAGGAATATCTGGGGCGGCAGCCCGCCAGCATCGGTGTTTTGACGGTTCCCGGCCGGGCGGCCGCCGGCATTGCCAAGCGTTTGGTGGGGGCCGGGGTAAAGGGAATCTGGAACTTTACCAATATTGAGCTGTCCCTGGAGGAGCCCGGGGTGGTGGTGGAGGATGTCCATTTTGCCGACAGCCTGTTGGCTCTGAGCTATATGATTTCGGAGGCGCCATGAAGAAACCTGCAGTGATTCTCCTGGCCGCGGCCATTCTGGTGAGCGGCGCGGCGGTCTGCGCCGCCGGGGAGACCCTGATATCCAAAAGCTATCTCAGCGATACCTATCTGCCCGAGGTGGAGAAGCAGATGACCCAGCGGGTGGAGGAGGGGACGGAGGAGACCTACCAGTCCGCCCTGGCCGCCCTGGAGCAGAAGCAGCAGAACTATCTGGCCCTGGCGGGCGGTGAGCAGAGCTATGCCCCCGCCCTTACCGACCTGCGGTTTAAGAAGGGAGATGTGGTGACCCTGACCGCCGGCTCCGGCGGGATGCTGCTGGCGGGCGGCGTCAGCCTGTCCTATACCGGCGGCGGCGTGATTGACGTAACGGCGGGGCAGGCGGTGACCTCCGGCAGCGCCCTGAGCCTGCGCCACCGCTATGTGGCGGGGGAGGGCACCACCGCCAGCCTCACCGTCACCTCCGACACGGCGGTGCTCAGTGTGGAGGGATATTATTCCGCGGCCCTCAGCAACAGCGTGGACTATAACGCCCTGGCCGACGCCCTGTATGCCCTGGGCCTGTTCCAGGGCAGCGGCACCGCCTATGGCTCGGGCTATGACCTGGAGGTGGCCTCCACCCGCATCATGGGCGTGGTGATGTTCCTCCGCCTCATTGGGGAGGAGCAGGCCGCCCTGGCCAGCACTGCGGTCAATCCCTTTGTAGACACGCCCGCCTGGTGTGACCGCTATGTGGCCTATGCCTATGCCAAGGGCTATACCAACGGCATCGGAACGAACGCCGCCGGTCAGCTCTGCTTCGCCCCGGACCGGAAGATTTCCGCCGAGGAATATATGACCCTGATTCTCCGCGCACTGGGTTATACCGACAGCGGCGCCGCTCCCGACTTCACCTGGGATACCGCCATCAGCAAGAGCGTGGCCTGGGGCGTGCTTACCGCCGGAGAGCAGGCCATGCTGACCCAGAGCGAATTTCTCCGGGCCCAGATTGTATACCTGTCCTACTTCTCCCTGAACGCCTCCATGAAGAGCGGCGGCGTTCTGCTGGAGCGGACGGTATCCAGCGGCGGCCCCAGCAGGAGCCAGTTTGAGCAGGTCATGGCCGGTGTGACCGTCTCCCGGCTGTAACAAAGCAGCATACGCAGCCGCCGCGGCATTGCCGCGGCGGCTGCGTTTTGCTGTCAGAAGGGACAGGAAAGAAAACGCGGGATTTTGTGGATGTTGTACATTGACAACTGTTAGCAATGCAACTAAACTGAAAAGAGAAATACAGAAGGAGGTGAGCGGATGCACCAGGAGCAGCATGTTGGGTACGAAATCAAAGCGCTGTCCAACCTTTTACGGCGCAAGGTGCTGGAATCCACGGGAACCCCAGACGGGGATGAATTCACTGAGATGCCGGCGAAAATTCTGGGCTTTTTGTGTCAGAATCGGGACCAGGAGGTCTATCAGAAAGACATTGAGGAGGCCTTCTATATCCGGCGGTCCACAGCCTCCCGGCTGCTGAAACGGATGGAGGCGGAGGGCCTGGTGATCCGGCAGGCGGTTTCCCATGATGCCCGGCTGAAGCGGGTGCTCACCACCCCCAAGGCGGATGCCCTGGTACAGGAGATTATGAGGCGCATTGACAGCGTGGAACAGAGCCTGACCCGGGGTGTATCTCAGCAGGAGCTGGAGCAATTCCTGGCCACGGTGGAAAAGCTCAAGCGGAACCTGATGTAAGCGAAGCCCAGAACAACAGCATTCCTAAGGAGGAAACCTATGAAGAAGAAACGAGGATTGACCAGTTGTATTCAGGAATTCTGGCGGGACACCATCCTCACTCCCATTTTTGTCATTGGCGAGGTGGCATTCGACGTACTCATCCCCATGATGACCGGCAAGCTGCTGGATGAAGGGGTGAAGGCAGGGAGTATGGGTCACATTCTGCAATATGGCGCCACGGTGGTGGCCATGGCCCTGATTGCCCTGCTGCTGGGGGCCCTGTCGGGCCGGTTTGCTGCCCGGGCGTCCACCGGCTTTTCCCGCAACCTGCGCCGGGAGATGTACCGGAATGTACAGAAGTTTTCCTTTGCCAATATCGACAAGTTTTCCACCGGCGGCATCATCACCCGGCTGACCACCGATGTGACCAACGTGCAGATGGCCTTTATGATGATCATCCGCATTGCGGTGCGCTGCCCCATTATGCTCATCTGTGCCTGGGTGCTTACCTTTACCATCAACCCCAAGCTGGCGCTGATTTTCCTCATCGTCATTCCCATCCTGGCGGTGGGCCTGGTGACCATCATGCGCTCCGCCCACCCCATTTTCGAGCGGGTGTTCAAGCGGTATGACTGGCTGAACAACGTGGTGCAGGAGAACCTGCTGGGTATCCGGGTGGTGAAGTCCTTTGTCCGGGAGGACCATGAGAAGGAGAAATTCGGCAAGGTGTCCAATGAAATTTACATGGACTTCACCAAGGCGGAAAAGATTGTGGCCTTCAATATGCCCCTGATGCAGCTGTGTGTTTACGCCTGCATGATTACTGTATCCTGGCTGGGCGCCAATCTGGTGGTGGGCGGCCAGCTCACCACGGGCCAGCTCACCAGCATGTTCAGCTACATTATGATGATTCTGATGAGTCTGATGATGCTGTCCATGGTGCTGGTGATGATTATCATCTCCCGCGCCTCTGCCGAGCGAATCATTGAGCTGCTCAACGAGGAGAGTGACCTGAAGAACGGCCCCGACCCCGTATACGAGGTGAAGGACGGCTCGGTGGTGTTTGAGAACGTCAGCTTCAGCTACGCCAAGGACCCGGAGAAGGAGTGCCTGAAGGATGTCAACCTCACCATCCAATCCGGCGAGACGGTGGGCATCCTGGGCGGCACCGGCACTTCCAAAACCACCCTGGTGCAGCTCATTCCCCGCCTGTACGACGCCACCGAGGGCCGTGTGCTGGTGGGCGGCGTGGACGTGCGGGACTACGATATGGACGCCCTGCGGGAGCAGGTGGCCATGGTGCTCCAGAAGAACGTGCTTTTCTCCGGGTCCATCAAGGAGAACCTGCGCTGGGGCAATGCCGACGCCACCGACGAGGAGATGGTCCGGGTGTGCAAGCTGGCCCAGGCCGATCCCTTCATCCAGGAGTTCCCCGACAAGTATGACACCCACATTGAGCAGGGCGGCTCCAACGTCTCCGGCGGCCAGAAGCAGCGGCTGTGCATTGCCCGCGCCCTGCTGAAAAAGCCCAAGATTCTGATTCTGGACGATTCCACCTCCGCCGTGGACACCAAGACCGACGCCCTCATCCGCAAGGCCTTCCGGGAGGAGATTCCCGAGACCACCAAGTTCATCATCGCCCAGCGCATTTCCTCCATCGAGGACGCCGATAAGATTCTGGTGATGGACGGCGGAAAGATTGCCGCCATGGGTACCCACGAAGAGCTGCTTCAGAGCTGCGACATTTATCGGGAGATTTATGAGTCCCAGACGAAGGGAGGCGGCGACGATGAATAAGTACCCTGTGAAGAGGTCCCATACTGTCCGCCGGCTGATGAGCTATGTAGGTAAGGGTTACAGCCTCCGGTTTATTCTGGTGCTGCTGTGCATCCTGGTGAGCGCCACTGCCTCGGTGTCCGGCTCCCTGTTTCTGGGCTCCCTCATTGACGACTATATCACCCCTCTGCTGGCCATGGACAACCCGGTGTTTGACGGGCTGATTCACGCCCTGACCATGATGGGCTGCCTGTATGTCACCGGCGCCCTGTGCGCCCTGGCCTACAACCGGCTGATGGTCTCCATCTCCCAGGGCGTGCAGAAGAAGATTCGGGACGACCTGTTCGGCCACATGCAGTCCCTGCCCATCAAGTACTTTGACACCCACGCCCACGGCGACGTGATGAGCGTCTACACCAACGACGTGGACACCCTGCGTCAGATGTTCTCCCAGAGCATCCCCCAGGTCATCAACTCCATGATGATGATTGTGGTGGCTTTTATCGGCATGATTACCACCGACCTGCTGCTCACCGGGGTGGTCATCCTGTGCATTATCTGTATGCTGGCGGTTACCCGCGTTTTGGCTGGCCGCAGCGGCCGGTACTTTATCCGCCAGCAGGTGAAGCTGGGCGACCTGAACGGCTACATCGAGGAGATGATTAACGGCCAGAAGGTGGTCAAGGTGTTCTGCCACGAGCGGGAGGCCCGGGAGGGCTTTGACGCAGTGAACAATGCCCTGTTTGAGAGCGCTGACAAGGCTAACAAATATGCCAATATCCTCATGCCTATCTTGGTGAATATTGGAAATGTCCAGTACGTGATCATCGCCATGGCCGGCGGCGCTCTGGCGCTCAGCGGTATCGGCCCCGGCATTACCCTGGGCGTCATCGCCACCTTCCTCCAGCTGTCCAAGAGCCTGTCCAACCCTATCAGCCAGATTTCCCAGCAGCTGAACTCGGTGGTCATGGCTCTGGCCGGCGCCCAGCGTATTTTCGACCTGATGGATGAGCCCGTGGAGGAGGACCATGGCAAGGTCACTCTGGTGAATGTCTCCTTTGACAAGGCAGGTACGCTCCAGGAGACCAATGAGCGCACCAACCTGTGGGCCTGGAAGGTGCCCCAGGAGGACGGGTCTTTTGCCTACACCAGGCTGGCCGGCGATGTGCGCTTTGACGATGTGGACTTTGCCTATGTGGAGGGAAAGACCATCCTCCATGACATCACCCTCTTTGCCAAGCCCGGCCAGAAGCTGGCCTTCGTGGGCGCCACCGGCGCGGGCAAGACCACCATTACCAACCTCATCAACCGCTTCTATGACATTGCCGACGGCAAAATCCGGTATGACGGCATCTCCATCAATGATATCCATAAGCCGGACCTGCGGCGGAGCCTGGGCATCGTGCTCCAGGATACCAACCTGTTCACCGGCACCGTCCGGGAGAACATCCGCTACGGCAACCTGGAGGCCACCGACGAGGAGGTGGAGGCCGCCGCCGCCCTGGCCAATGCCGACGACTTCATCCGCCGTCTGCCTCAGGGCTATGACACCATGCTCACCGGAAACGGCGCCAACCTGTCCCAGGGCCAGCGGCAGCTCATCGCCATTGCCCGGGCCGCCGTGGCCGATCCCCCGGTGATGATCCTGGACGAGGCCACCTCCTCCATCGACACCCGTACCGAGGCCATTGTTCAGCAGGGTATGGACTCTCTGATGTGCGGCCGCACCGTGTTCGTCATCGCCCACCGGCTCTCCACCGTCCGCAATTCCGACGCCATCATGGTGCTGGACCACGGCCGTATTGTGGAGCGGGGCAGCCACGAGGATTTGATCGCCCAGCACGGCCTGTATTACCAGCTGTATACCGGCGCCTTTGAGCTGGAGTAAAAAAATCAGCCTCCATCCGAACCCCTTTGCTCCTTCGGCATAGTATGGAATGAGACCGGGCCGGACAGCGGGAAGCCCCGCCGCCAGCTCCAGGTTTCCATTCTTCAACCAGGAGGTACTTCGTATGGGGTGCAATAACGGCTGTGGCTTTGGCGGCGGGAGCTGCCTGTGGATCATCCTGATTCTCATCCTGCTGTGCTGCTGCTGCGGCGGTGCCAGCCAGGCCAGCAGCGGCGGCTGCGGCTGCGGCAACAGCTGCTGCTGAGCTGCTGTACCATAGCCGGAAGCCGGCAAAGAGAACGCCGCAGGGCATTTGCCCTGCGGCGCTCGTTTTGTCCGGGAGGGAAGGGCCGGCGGCTAACTTTGGGGCAGCCTGTCCTGGGCGGGCATCCGGTGCATTTCCCGCTGGGTGAGCAGGAAGGCCGCCACCAGCGCGGCACTGTCGGCAATGGGTCCGGCGTACATCACCCCATCGATGCCCCACAGCAGGGGGAAGAGGAGAATGAGGGGGATAAGGAAAAGCACCTGCCGGGTAAGGGAGATGAGGATACCCTTTTTTGCCTGGCCGATGGAGGTAAAGAAGTTGGAGGTAATGGGCTGCACCGCGTTGACAAAGGTCATCAGCATGAAGATGCGGAAGTACCGCTGGGAGAACTGAAAGTACAGTGCCGAGCCGGAGGCGTCGAAGATGGCGGCAATCTGGCGGGGGAAAAGCTGGAAGCAGAGGAACGCCGCACAGCAGATGAGGGTTGCGGCGATGAGTGCCTTCCGGTAGGCCTCCCGTACCCGGCTGTACTTGCCCGCGCCGTAGTTATAGCTGAAAATGGGCTGACAGCCCTGGGAAATGCCGATGGTAAAGCCCAGCACCAGAGTGTTGACCTTGGAGATGACCCCCACGCAGGCCAGGGGAATATCGGAGCCGTACTGGGACAGGGCGCCGTAATAGGTGAGGGTGTTGTTGAGTACCACCTGAACCAGCAGCATGGCAATCTGGTTGAAGAAGGGCGCCATGCCCAGGGCGAAGATGAGCTTGAGCAGGCGGGGCTGGGGCCGCAGGTCCGCCCGGGTGAGGGGCAGGGTGCGCAGCCGGGTGCGCAGCAGATAGACCAGCACCAGCACCAGGGAGAGGGCCTGTCCGATGACAGTGGCAAGGGCTCCGCCCGCCACCCCCATGTCCAGGGGGAAGATGAAGATAGGGTCCAGGATGGTGTTGAGAATGGCCCCGGACAGGGTGCAGAACATGGAGTAGGCGGGGCTTCCATCCGCCCGGATCACGGTGCTGGCCCCGGTGGTAAAGGTGACCATGGGCAGGCCGAAGGCAATGATGCCGGTGTAGGTCATAGCATAGGGAAACACGTCGGGGGTGGCGGCAAAGAAGGTGAGCAGGGGAGCACGGAGGAAGTAGGCCGCCAGCCCCAGGAGCACCCCCAACCCGGCCAGCACCACCAGACCGGTGCCAGCCACCTGCCGGGCCGCCTCCCGCCGCCCGGCCCCCAAATTCAGGTTGAAGTTGGCCGCCGTGCCGATGCCCATCAGCAGGGCAATGGCGGTGGAGGCGGTGACGAAGGGAAAGGCCACGGTGGTGGCCGCGTTGCCCAGATAGCCCACGCCCTGCCCAATAAAAATCTGGTCCACAATGTTGTACAGAGAGGTGACCAGGAAAGCGATGACCGACGGAATGGCGAATTTGGGCAGCAGACGGCTGATGGGTGCGGTGCCCAGCGGGTTGGCGCGGGTAGAGTCCATAAATGTGTCGCCCCATTTCGGTAAAGGTATACATTTATTTTAATATAGGAATATTGACATGTCAATCAATATGACAGAAAGCGGCGGAGCCGCCCGAAACGGGCGGCTCCGCCGCTTTCTGTCTGTCTATACCTATACCGCCGGCGGCACCTCCGCCGGGCGTCTGTTTGTAAGGGGGAAGGCCACCCGGACGGTGAACAAATCGGCCTCGGTGCGCAGGGAGAAGCTGCCTCCGCAGGCCTCCGTAAAGGTGCGGGCAATGGACAGTCCCAGACCGCTGCCTCCGTCGGTCCGGCTGGAGTCTCCCCGGACGAACCGCTGAGTGAAGTCCACCCCCTGGGGCAGCTCGTCCCGGGAAATATTGCGGATGACGGCGGCCGCCTGGCCCTCCTCCAATGCCAGGTCCAGATAGATCCGGGAGCCGTCCAGGGCATATTTCAGGGCGTTGCTGATGAGATTCTGGAACACCCGGTACAGCCGGTCCCCGTCGGCCTCAATCCACACCGGTGTCTCCGGCAGGGAAGGCCGCAGGACGGCGGAGGCGCGTTCAATCTCCTCGCTCATATCCGCCAGTGTCTGCCGCAGCAGCTTGGCGTAGTCCAGGGGCTCCACCGTTACCGGCAGATTCCCGGCGGCGGCCTTGCTCACCTCGAATACGTCCCGCACCATGGCCTGGAGCCGCTGAGACTTGTCCGCCAGAATGCGGATATAATCCCGCACATGTTCCGGCAGCCCCTCCTCCTGCTGGAGCAGCTCCACATAGCTGACGATGGAGGTGAGGGGGGTTTTCAAATCGTGGGACACATTGGCAATCAGTTCGATTTTGGTCCGCTCGCTTTTCATCTGCTCTATCAGGGCGGTGCGCAGCCCCTTTTCCATCTGGTCCAGGCTGGCGGCGGCATCCGCCAGGTCGGAGCCCTCCGGCAGCTCCAGAGACCCGACGGGCTGGCCTGCCCCGGCGGCCTGGATGTGGGTGAGCAGCCTGTCCATATCTGCCATGGCCTTCCGGTTGGCGGTCATCAGGCGGATTTGGGCAGCGATGAGAGCCGCACCGCCCAGACAAATCAGCGCCAGCAGGAGAGGCAGCAGGCCGGTGTAATACCGCCGGGAATAGAGGCCGGGGATTTGCGCGGCGCACACCAGAAAGAAGGGAATGCACAGCACAAACTGGAGCACTGCGCGCCGGTCCATCCTCTGCTGGACGGACCAGGCCAGCGCCTGACGGTGGAACAGCCGGACGCATGCGGCACAGAAGCTGTGGGCGCGCAGCCGGCCGAAATTGTACCGCACGTCGTTGAGATAGAGGCAGGACCACCAAAAGGCGGGCAGGACGGCCAGCGCCCAGAACAGCAGGCTGCTGTTGAGGCGGATGAACAGCCCGATACAGCCTGTCACGGCATCTGACCAGAGGAAAACCAGGGGGAGAAGCAGGGCGGCCTTGAGCTCCAGCCAGATGTGGCCGGTGAACCAGGCGATGGCCTGGTCGGCCCGCCGCTTGTATCTGCGCCAGAGGATATACCAGACCAGCAGGGCGACGCCCGCCGCCGGAGGTACCACCAGCAGCCAGATGAGAAGGACACGCATACGGGACATATCCTGTACGATGTGGTAGAAGCCATAACCGGAGGTGCTGCTTGCCGGATCTTTTGCCGCGGCCAGGCAGGCCACCACCTGGGCATATTCCGCCTCGTCATGGGTACTCCCGTTGGCATAGCCGGGCACATACCAGTCCTCCTCCCAGCCCCGGTAGAAGCCGTCGCCGTACACGTTTACCTCTTGGCCGTCCTTCCAGATGGAGGCGGTCTCTCCGTTAAAAATTAAGAGGAAATTGTAGCCCTCAGGCAGACCGTCCAGGGCGGAAAGGTCGGCGGAGGTATTGGAGGCCAGGAGACGGCCGTCCTTTTCCACATGGTAGAGCAGGTCTGTGTCATCCTCCGCCAGGGGCGCGCTGGAATAGTACTCCGTGCTGGTGGCATAGTGAAGCAGGGCGTAGAGGTCCTCTCCCAACATACGGCGGAAGAGGGAGGTATTCTGGTAGTCAGCCTGGAAGGCATCCAGCAGGCTGACCCGGGTACTGGGGCTGGTATTGGTAAGGAGGAACAGCCAGGCCGCTCCACTGTACAGCAGCAGGCTCACCCCAAGCACAAAGGCCAGAAGGGCCAGGGCGGGCTTAATGCTTCTCAATTTTGTATCCAATTCCCCACACCACCTTTAAATATTCCGGTTCCTTTGGGTTGAGTTCAATCTTTTCCCGAATCCGCCGGATGTGGACCATCACCGTATTCTCCGTGGCATAGGGTTCCTCGCCCCATACCCGGCGGTAGATCTCCTCGGCGGGGAAGATACGTCCCACGTTGCGCATCAGTAAATCCACGATTTTCAGCTCGGTGGCGGTCAGCCGCACCGGCTCGCCGTCGGCCAGCAGCACCCGCTCTTCCGGCCGGTAGCAAAGCCGACCGCTGCGGATTTCCCCGGCCTGGACGGCGGCGTTTACGTCCCCCAGCTGGGTATACCGCCGCAGGTGGCTGCGCACCCGGGCCACCAGCTCCTGGGGATGGAAGGGCTTGGCGATATAGTCGTCGGCCCCCATGGAGAGCCCCAGAATTTTGTCGGTATCCTCACTCTTGGCGCTGAGAATGAGGATGGGCAGGTTGCGCCGCTCCCGGATTTTCAGCACCGCCGACAGCCCATCCAGCTTGGGCATCATCACATCCATAAGGATAAGCCGCAGCTCGGGCTCCACCGCCAGCTCCAGGGCCTCCATGCCGTTGTAGGCCTTCAGTACCCGATAGCCTTCCTTTTCCAGCAGAAGAGCAATGGCCTTCACAATCTCGGCGTCGTCATCCACCACCAAAATGCACTCATTCATGGGAACCTCCTCCTGTCTGTCTCAAGGATACAATCAAAATCTTTCAAAGCCGCTGAGGAATTTCTTTCAAATTTCTGAAGGCGGAAAGGGGACAAAAAAAGACGACTTGCAAACACAAGCCGTCTTTTCTGGAGCAGGTAAGGAGAATCGAACTCCCATATTCAGCTTGGGAAGCTGACGTTCTACCACTGAACTATACCTGCGTCTGATTAGCTGACTAAGTTAGTATAGCATGAATTGAACGGCATTGCAAGCGTTTTTTTCTGTCGCAACAGGGGGGAGCGTACAGGAGGATTTCCTTGCAAATCAGAAGAAAACATGATAATATGATAACTAAACCAACAGTATGATTTTTGAATTGGAAAGGCTGGAATCACCATGAGCAAAAAACAGGCGCTGACGGAATTTCATCGCGGCTCCATCCTGGCGGCCGCTGAGCGGCTGTTCGCGGAAAAGGGCACGGAGCGTACCACGATGGACGACATTGCCCGGGAGGCGGAGTACAGCAAGGCCACGCTGTATGTCTATTTCCAGAGCAAGGAGGAAATCATCAACGCCATTTTGCTCAGCGGAATTGTGCTGCTGAAGCGGAAGCTTCACGAGGCCATTGAGAGCCACAAGGACTGGTTCCAGGCCTATGACGCGGTATGCCGGGTGATTGTGCGGTTTTATGATGAGAACCCCACGGCCTATGATGCGGCCACCGGGGTGATGCCCCTCTCTGTCACCTCGGAGGAGGTGGAGAAGGGACGGGCGGATATCCTCCGGGTGACTGCGGAAATTGATGAGGAGATGGCCGCCTTCCTGCTGCGGGGGGTGGAAGAGGGAGTTGTGCGCACCAAGCTGCCGCCCAAAGAGACGGTGCTGCTGTTCTGGTCCGCGCTCTCCGGCATCATCCACATGGCGGAATTCCGCTCGGACTTTCTCCAGCGCGCCCTGGGCCTCAGTCGGGAGGAATATCTGGTTCATGGCGCCCGGCTGCTGCTGGATGCTCTGGTCAGGACCGGACAGTAAGGAAATATCAATTGGGGCCGCCCCTGAGGGGCGGCCCCAATTTTTGCTTATTCCGCGGTGACAATGGCCCGCTCCCCATCGGAGGTGGCATGGATGGCGGAGAGGGGATGGAGGTAGCTGTCGATGAGCTTGGTGGCGATATCGTCCTCCAGGTCCTTCTGAATCTGGCGGCGCAGGTTGCGGGCGCCGTAGGTCTGGGAGTAGGACTTGCGCACCAGGTGGTCCAGCAGGGCCTCGTCCCAGGTGAAGGCAATGCCCTTGTCGGCCAGGGTGTCCCGCAGCTCGCCCAGCATAATGCCGGCGATGGCCTTGAAGTTCTCCTCGGTGAGCTTGTTGAAGTAGACAATCTCGTCCACCCGGTTGATGAACTCCGGACGGAGGAAGGACTCCAGGGCCTTCATGGCCCGCTCCTTGCCCTGCTGGTCGGCGGTGCGGCCGAAGCCCACCGAGCCGGCGGAGGTGCGGGCGTCGCTGCCGGCGTTGGAGGTCATCACGATGACGGTATTCTCAAAATTGACGTTGCGGCCCTGGGCGTCGGTGATGTGGCCGTCGTCCAGAATCTGGAGCAGAATGTTCAGCACGTCGGGATGGGCCTTCTCAATCTCGTCAAAGAGGATGACGCAATAGGGCTTGCGCCGGACCTTCTCGGTGAGCTGGCCCGCCTCGTCATAGCCCACATAGCCCGGGGGCGACCCGATGATGCGGGAGACGGCGAACTTCTCCATGAACTCCGACATGTCCAGCCGGATAAGGGACTCGGGGGAGTGGAACATATCCATGGCCAGCCGCTTCACCAGCTCGGTTTTGCCCACGCCGGTGGAGCCCACGAAGATGAAGGACACCGGCTTGCGCTTGGAGGCAATTCCCACCCGGCCCCGTCGGACGGCGGCGGCCACCGCGTGGACCGCCTCGTCCTGGCCGATGAGGTGCTCCTTCAGCCGGTCCTCCAGCTTGGCCAGACGCTCGTATTCCGCCTCCTGGATTTGGCTGGCGGGAATCTTGGTCCACAGCTCAATGACCCGGGCCAGATGGGCCACCGTCAGGGGCGGAGCGCTCTGGGCGTCCAGCCTGCTCAGCTCATCCTGGAGCTGGATTTCCCGGCTCTTGATGGCGGACAGCCGCTCATAGTCCTGGCTGATGCGCTGGTCGGCCATCAGCTGGCTCCGCTCCCGGACCAGGTTGTCCAGCTCCCGGCGGAAGTTGGCCTGCCGCCGCTCGTTGGCCCCCAGGGCCTCGGTGGTGGCGGGGTTGCCCGTGAGGGCGTCATGCTCCGCCATCAGCTTGTTCAGCTCCCGCCGGATTTCACTCTGCCGGCCCTCGTTGTTTTTCAGGGCGGTCTGGCGCTTGTAGTCCCGGTCGTTGGCCTCCACCATCAGGTTTTCCCGTTCCTGAGCCAGCTGCTCCAGCTCCTTCTTCACCTCCACCTCCCGGGCCAGGGTCTTGTTATGGAGATTGACGTCGGAGCAGGCCTCATCAATCAGGTCGATGGCCTTGTCGGGGAGATAGCGGTCGGTGATGTACCGCTCACTCATGGTTACCGCCAGGCGACACATTTCCGGGGAAATGGAGACAAAGTGGTATTTTTCATAATAGGGGGCAATGCCCTTGAGAATCTTCACGCTGTCCTCAATGGAGGGCTCCTCCACAATCACCGGCTGGAACCGCCGCTCCAGGGCGGAATCCTTCTCGATGTACTTGCGGTACTCGGTCAGGGTGGTGGCGCCGATGACCTGGATTTCTCCCCGGCTGAGGGCGGGCTTGAGGATATTGGCGGCATTCATGGAGCCCTCCGCATCCCCGGCGCCCACAATGTTGTGGACCTCATCAATGACCAGAATGATGTTTCCCAGCTTTTTGATCTCCTCAATGAGACCCTTCATCCGGCTCTCAAACTGGCCCCGGAACTGGGTGCCGGCCACCAGCGCGGTGAGGTCCAGCAGATAGACCTCCTTGTCCAGCAGCTTGTAGGGCACATCCCGCTGATAAATTCTCTGGGCCAGGCCCTCGGCGATGGCGGTCTTGCCCACGCCGGGCTCGCCGATGAGGCAGGGGTTGTTCTTCTGCCGGCGGTTGAGGATCTGGATGGTGCGCTGAATTTCCTCCTCCCGGCCGATGATGTTGTCCAGCTTGCCGTCGGCCGCCTTCTGGGTCAGGGAGATGCAGTAGTTCTCCAAAAACTTCCGCTTGACCGGCTTGTCGCCCTTCTTGTCCTTGTCATTGCGTTCCTGCCGGCCGGAGTCCCGTTCCGGCGGCTGGGCCTGGGGATTCTGGGCCGCGCCGAAGAGCTTGTTCAGGAAGGGAAAGGTAGCGGTCTTGCCCTCGTCCTCCTCCTCCTCCTGGGCGCCGTCCTCGCTGGGCACCAGGCCCTCCATGCCCTCGGCGCCGCCGAAGGCGGACATCATCTCATTGGTCAGGCCCTCCAGGTCCTCATCGCTGATGCCCATCTTCTGCATCATGTCCTCCACGGGCTTGAGGCCCAGCTCCTTGGCGCATTTCAGACAGAGGCCCTCACTCTTGGTGACGCCCCCCTCCAGCTTCTGAATAAAGATGACCGCTACATTTTTATGGCAGCGGGAACAAAGTGTCGGTTGCATATCGTTCAGCTCCTTTTGGGGGACTGGCTCCCCCGGAGGATTGATTCTAACCCGAAATTATGAACTGGGTATGAATCCGCGCTATTTCTTCTTTGTTACAAAAGACGGTCCAGCAGGGCAAAGGGATTGGTGGACATAAAGAACTTCAGCAGATGGGTCTGCTCCACCCCCTCCTGGGGGACCAGGATGCCCAGAAACTGGAGCAGCCAGGCGGCCACAAAGAGAAAGACCACCGCCTCCACCAGTCCAAAGGCGGCGCCCAGACTTTTGTTGAGGAAATGCAGGCCGGGCAGCCGGCTCACCAAATCCAGGGCGTGGCTGATGAGCTTCCAGGCCAGCAGAATCAGGGCAAAGCCCACCAGGAACAAAATGAGATAGGCCGCCGATTCGGCGATGGCTGCGGCCACCTGAGCCGCGGCGCTGGCCGCGGCCTCTGTCATGCCGGCCTTTACGGCCTGGTCGATGCTGTCAATGAGGGTCTCGTAAAAGCCCATCTCCCGCAAAACGTCCAGCACTCCAGCCAGGGGCACCTCCTCGGGCAGGGTGGCCACATCCCCCTGGTCGGAGACATATTCGGTGTGCTGGATGGATTCGTTGAGCTGCTCCTCAATGGCCTGGGCAAATCTGGGCTCCAGAAAGTCGGCCACCATGGGGGAGAGGGTGCGGGCCAGAATACCAGCACCCACAAAGGCCACCAGTACTGCCACCAGGCCGCACAGGGAGAGGATCAGTCCCCTGCGGGCGCCCAGGGCGGCAAAGACAATCAAAACGGCGACAATTATGAGATCAAAAATGAGATAAGCTGTCATAGATTTCCTCCGGGGTTACTGGGGCACATAAATTCTGGCGGTGGTGCTGTCAATGAGCATGGCGCTGCCGTCGGACTGCTGGAGCACCGTCCTGGCGCTCTGAGTGCCGGTCAGAGTGTTGTAGCATTCCAAATCCTGATTGTAAATATCCAGCCGGTCGGCGGTAAGCAGACCGATATAGCGGCCCGCGGCGGACAGGGAGAGCACCTGTTCCTCGGTGGGCAGGCTGGCCCGGATGCTCCCGTCGGGGGAGACCACCCACAGCTCGGCGGAGGTACCCGCCCGGTACTTGCCCAGCAGCAGGGCCGCCGTGCCGTCGCCCTCCAGGGAAAAGCGCTTCAGATAGAGCCCGCCGTAGCTGCAGGAGCCGCTGAGCGTGCCGCTGTCATCCACAATGGAGAGGGAACTCTCCCCCAGCGCCCAGATGCCGCTGTCGTTCCACCGCAGGGCGAGGATGACGTCGCTCCCAATCGGGCAGGTCCAGTCCGGATCGGTCTCCTCCTCGGTCCGCTCCAGGCTGTATACGTCCACCCGGCTCTGGAAGGAGTCCTCGTCCAGCCCCATGGTGAGCAGAGCCACCGCGCTGCTGTCGGGAGCCAAGGCGGCGTCCATAATAAAGCGGCTGGACAGGCGAAAACGGATTTTGGGGGAGAAGGCGCTGTCATACACCGTCACAATCCCCTTATAGCCGCTCTCCTGGGTGACGGTGACCAGCCAGCCCTGGGGATTGAGACTGGCGGCGATGAACTGCTGCTCGTCACTCAGGGAGAGGGAGAAGGCCTCCGCCCTGTCCCGGTATACAAACAACTCCTGTCCGCCAACGTCGTAAACCAAGGCGGCGCCGCCCGCCACCTGCACCGACGGCGCTTCCATAGATACCGTCTGATTGACGTAGAGCTGGGCGCTGCCGGAATAGAGGCGGATGCTGGAAGGGGAGCATACCAGCAAATCGCCGCTGAGCATGGCAAAAGAGCTGGAGTCCTTTCCCTCAAAGGTAAAGGACTGACTCTGGCCGCTCTCATTGCGCTCCAGATTCCGGTAGGCAAACCACCGCTTGATGGAGTCAAAGTTCAGTTTGTCGTAGTTGACCACCAGCACCACCGCACCCACCACCAGCACCAGGGTAATCAGGAAGGTCAGGATGCGGAGCAGCAGGTTGGGCCGCTTTTTGGGGGCTGTCCGTCCCCGGTTCATCTCGTCCATTCTATGCTCCTCACCGGGAATTATGCGGGCGTCCTTACAGCACGTCCTCGTGGTACCACAGCTTGGTCATGTACAGCCCGCCGGCCGGCACGGTGGGTCCGGCGGCGGTGCGGTTTTTCCCCTCCAGAATGGCGGGCACGTCGTCGGGGGAGAACTTGCCCTCGGCGGCGTAGACGCAGGTGCCCACCATGGCCCGTACCATATTGTACAGAAAGCCGTCGGCGCACACCCTGCACGTGATCATCTCTCCGCTGCGGGCAATATCAAAGTAGTGGACCGTCCGCACGGTGGTGCGGGTCTCGGTGCCCACGCTGCGCACGGCGGCAAAGTCGTGGGTGCCCACAAAGTGGCTGGCCGCCCGCTGCATCACCGCCTCGTCCAGATGCTTGGGGTAGAACCAGACGCGGTTGACATAAAATGCATTGCGGATGCGGGAATTATAGATGCGGTAGGTGTACTCCTTTTTCAGGCAGGAGCCGATGGCGTTGAACGCCTCCGGCACCTGAACGGCCCGCACCACCACAATATCCTCCGGCAGCCGGGTGTTCACCGCCAAAGGCAGCCGGTCGCAGGGGATGCGGGAGGTGGTGCGGAAATTGGCCACATAGACCTGGGCGTGGACCCCGGCGTCGGTACGGCCGGCGCCGGTGCAGTGGACCGGGTGGCCCACCACGCTGGCCAGGGCCTTTTCCAGGGTTTCCGCCACGGAGACGGCGTTTTTCTGCACCTGCCAGCCGTGGTAGGCGGTACCCACATACATCAGTTTTAAGGCGATGTTTCTCATAGGGAAAATCCAATCCTTTGGTTTACAGGCCGAACCGGGCCAGCACCCCGATGACCACGCACAGGGCGACGGCCAGGAAGAGGGCGGCAAAGTCCCGGCCGGCCAGCTTCAGCTGCCGCATCCGGGTCCGGCCCTCGCCGCCGTGGTAGCAGCGGCACTCCATGGCCACCGCCAACTCGTCGGCCCGGCGGAAGGCGGAGATGAACAGCGGCACCAGCAGGGGTACCAGCGCCCGGGCCTTCTGCACCAGACTGCCGGAATCAAAATCGGCGCCCCGGGCCTTCTGGGCGGACATAATCTTGTCGGTCTCCTCAATCAGGGTGGGAATGAACCGCAGGGCGATGGACATCATCATGCTCAGCTCGTGAACGGGTACCTTGACGGCCTTCAACGGATTCATCAGCCGTTCCAGGGCGTCGGTGAGCTGGATGGGGGAGGTGGTGTAGGTGAGCAGGAAGGTGCAGGTGATAAGCATGGCAATGCGCAGCACCATGGCGCAGGCCGCCCATACCCCCTCCCGATAGATGGAAAAGACCCAGAAGGAGAGCAGCGGCGCCCCCTGCCCCGGGGTGTAAAACAGGTTGAGCAGGCCGGTAATGATGACAATGATGAGGATGGGCTTCATGCCCCGCAGAATGCTCTTCAGGCCGATTTTGGAGATGGCGATGAGGGCGGCCAGCACCGCCAGCAAAATGGCGTAGCCCCCGGGACCCTTGGCCAGGAAGAGAGCCACGATGTAGGCGGCGGTGCCGAGAATTTTGGTGCGGGGGTCCAGCCGGTGAATCAGGGTGGTGCCGGGGAAGTACTGGCCCAGAGTGATATCTTTCAGCGCCATTTATCCCTTCCCCCTTCCCAGCTTGGCCAAAACAGCGTCCCTGGCCTGGGGGATGGTGTACACCGAGGGGTCGATGTCCACCCCCATGCTCTTCAGCCGGTGAAACACCCGGGTCATGGCGGGCACGCCCAGACCCATCTTTTCCAGCTCATCCCCGTGGGCGAATACCTCCCGGGGGGTGCCGGAAAAGGGAATTTTGCCGTCGTCCACCACCACAATGCGGTCCACGGTCCGGGCCATCTCCTCCATGGAGTGGGAGACGATGAGGATGGTGGCGTTCTTGGCCTGGTGGTAGTCGTGGATGTTGCCCAGGATGGACTCCACCCCCACCGGGTCCAGTCCGGCGGTGGGCTCGTCCAGAATGAGCACCGAGGGCTCCATGGCGATGACCCCGGCAATGGCCACCCGGCGCTTCTGGCCGCCGGACAGCTCAAAGGGGGACTTTTCCAGCACCGCGTCCTTCAGGCCCACGAACTGGGCGGCCTGCCGCACCCGGCGGTCAATTTCCCCCTCGTCCAGGCCCATGTTCCGGGGGCCGAAGGAGATGTCCTTGTAGACCGTCTCCTCAAAGAGCTGGTACTCCGGGTACTGGAACACCAAACCCACCTGGAAGCGGGTCTGACGGGTGCGCTCCTTGGTCTCCCAGATGTCCTTGCCCGCAAACAGAACCTGTCCGGAGGTGGGCTTGAGCAGGCCGTTGAGGTGCTGAATCAGGGTGGATTTTCCCGAGCCGGTGTGGCCGATGATGCCCAGATACTCCCCCTGGTAGGCGGTGAAGTCCACATCCACCAGGGCGCCGTGCTCAAAGGGCGTGCCGGCGGAGTAAATGTGGCTCAGATGCCGGGTTTCAATAATCGCTTCCAAATGGCGTCATTCCTTTATTATTGGTGGTACATGCCCCTTATGCCGGGGTCACGTCCTGGGTAAGCAGCCTGGCCAATACAGCGGCGCATTCTCCGTCGCTGAGGGCGTCCAGCGGGACATCCACCCCGGCCTGGCGCAGCTCCCACAGCAGCTGGGTGGTCTCCGGAACGGTAAGGCCCACCGCCTTCAGCTCCTCCACCCGCTGGAATACCTCCTTGGGGGCGCCGTCGGCAATGACCTTGCCTTTGGCCATCACCACCAGCCGGTCGGCCTGAGCGGCCTCATCCATGTGGTGGGTGATGAGCACCACCGTCACCCCGGAGGTGCGGTTGAGCTCCTTGATGGTTTTCAGTACCTCGGCCCGGCCGATGGGGTCCAGCATGGCGGTGGGCTCGTCCAGCACAATGCACCGGGGCCGCATGGCGATGACGCCGGCGATGGCCACCCGCTGCTTCTGTCCGCCGGAGAGCAGGTGGGGGGCGTGCTCCCGGTACTGGTACATCCCCACGGCCTTCAGCGCGTCGTCCACCCGGCGGCGGATCTCCTCCGGCGGGACGCCCAGATTTTCCGGGGCAAAGGCCACGTCCTCCTCCACCACATTGGCCACAATCTGGTTGTCCGGGTTCTGGAACACCATGCCCACGGTGCGCCGGACGTCCAGCAGCCGGTCCTCGTCGGAGGTGTCGATGCCGTCCACGTAGACCTTGCCCCCGGTGGGGAGGAGGATGGCGTTCATATGCTTGGCTAGGGTGGATTTGCCCGAGCCGTTGTGGCCCAGCACCGCCACAAAGGAGCCGGGCCGGATTTCCAAATCCACGCCGTCCAGCACCACCGGGGCGGGGATGGCGTCATCCTGATAGGAGAAGCGCAGCTCCTCCGTTTTGATGATACTGTCTTTCATATCTCCTGTGCTCCCTTATTCGGCGGTCCAGCGGCCGGTGGCTCCGCAGGGCAGAGCCAGTCCGGTGGCGGTCACCGGCAGGCCCAGCTCCTGGCTGTCGGTGTGCCCGCCGTGGCGCCGGGCCACCAGAGTCTCCAGCAGGTAGGTGAGTACCGAGGGGGCCAGGCCGGTGGTGTAGGAATTGATAAGGAAAAAGAGGGGGCGGTCGCTGAGCACCTGGCTCACCAGCTCCACGAAGGGGAATAGGTTTTCCTCCAGCTTCCAAATCTCCCCGGAGGGTCCCCGGCCGTAGGAGGGAGGGTCCATAATCACCGCGTCATAGCGGCGGCCCCGGCGGATTTCCCGCTCCACAAACTTGCCGCAGTCGTCCACAATCCAGCGGATGGGGGCGTTTTCCAGGCCGGAGCTTTTGGCATTTTCCCTGGCCCAGCTCACCATGCCCCGGGCGGCGTCCACGTGGCACACGCTGGCCCCCGCCGCGGCGCAGGCCACGCTGGCCCCGCCGGTGTAGGCGAACAGGTTGAGCACGCTGACGGGCCGGCCGGCGGCGCGGATGCGCTCCATGGCGAAGTCCCAGTTGGCGGCCTGCTCGGGGAAGAGACCGGTATGCTTGAAGTTCATGGGCTTGATATTGAAGGTGAGGCCCTTGTAGCCCAGTTCCCACCGCTCCGGCAAGTCCTTTTTCACCCACTGGCCGCCGCCGGTGGAGGAGCGCTGATACCGGGCGTCATGCTTCCGCCAGCCGGGATGCCTGCCCTCCGGCCGCCAGATGGCCTGGGGATCGGGCCGCACCAGGGTATAGCGCCCCCAGCGCTCCAGCCGCTCCCCGCCGCCGCAGTCCAGCAGCTCATAGTCCTTCCATCCGTCCGAAATCCACATGCTTTCAACCCCACTGTATGTCTTGTCATAATCATCCCATTATATCACCTGCCTTTCTTTCAGTCAATGTGAAGAAAGAATTGTGTTATGGCGAAAACTGTGATAAAATAAATCCCAAGAACGCCCTCCCGGTCTTTTGGGAGAAAAACAAGAGAAATGGGGTTCCGCTATTATGAGTGACACAGAGCTTCAGTTCCGCACGGCGGCATTCGGCGGCTTTCAGAAGCAGGATGTGCTGAATTATATTGAATCGGCCAATCAGGAGCACCGGGAGAAGCTGGAGGAGCTGACCCGGGAGCTGGAGGAGGCCAGGAAGGCCCGGCAGGCGCTGGAGGAGGAACAGGCCCAGGCCCGGCAGCAGGCCCAGGCCGGTGCGGAGAGCACCCGGGAGCTGGAGCGCCAGCTGGAGGAGGCCAGAGGGGAAGCGGCAGAGCGGAAGGAGCGCCTGGACGGCGCCGAGGCGGAGCTGGGACGGCTGCGGGCGGCCCTGGCGGAGGCCGAGGGCAAGCTGGCCCGGGCGGAGCCGGCGGCTCAGGCCTATGAGAAGGTAAAGGACCGCACCGCCGGCATCGAGCTGGAGGCCCACTGCCGGGCCCAGGCGGTGCAGGCCGAGGCGGAGGAGCGGGTGGAGCAGGCCCGCCGGGATATGGAGCAGTGGCTGAACAAGGTGCGCAGGAGCTATGAGGAGCTGCGCCATGACATGGACGCTACCCTCTCCCACGCCGGTGGGGAGCTGGAGCGGGTGCGCGCCGCTCTGGACGAGATTTCCAACCGCTTCTGTGCCCAGGACGAGCGTCTGGAAAAGATGGTTCAGGCCTGCGTGGGGGAGCACAAGGCCCCCGATCCTCTGCCCCTGGAGGACAAAAAATAATGGGAAAAATGCCCCGGCACGTCGGCTGACGTGCCGGGGCATTTTTTAACCGCGGAGGCCCAGCAGCAGGCGAAGCAGCCACTGGGGGGTATGGGGCAGCTGGGTCTGGAGCCAGGCCAGGGCCCCGTCCCCCAGGGCCTCCACCTGTCCCCAGGTGAGGGCCAGCCCCTGGGAGGAAGAGGCAGAATCTCCAATGGCCAGAACGGAGCCGGAGGCCATTCCGCCGGCGGCATACTGTCCCAAAGCGGCGCCGCCCAGGGCGAGGTACCGGCTGACGGCCCCGCCGCCCAGGGCAAAGCCCAGACTCAGCGCGACGCCGCCCGCGGCGGCCAGCAGGCCGAAGGCCAACCCGCCCAGAGCCACGGCTCCCACCGCCGTACCGCCCAGGGCAAACAGGCCCAGGGCTCCGGCGCCGATGGAGAAGAGACCGGCGGAGAGACCGCCCACAGCCACCACGCCCACGGCGAAGTTGCCGATGGCCAGGATTCCCTTGGCCCGCTGAAAGCCGGGCCCCAGATTGATGTGGACCAGCGGCAGTCCGAAGAGGGTGGTCTTGCTGCGGAATTCGTACCGGTAACCCCAGCCGTAGTAGTTGTGGACCACGGTGGGCTGAGGCTCCGTCTCCGCCTGGGGCGCTTCCGTACCCCGCACCAGATAGTCCAGGCTCACTCCAAAGTAGTCTGCCAGGGCGGACAGGTTTTGGATGTCCGGTGTGGAAGTCCCTGCCTCCCACTTCTGGACCGCCTGGCGGGACACTCCCACCACGTTGGCCAGTTCTTCCTGTGAGATTCCGCGCCCTTTCCGAAGGGAATAGAGACGCTCTTGAAATTCCATGGTGATGACCTCCTTTTGTGGGGCCATCTTACCAGTCAGACCCGTTTTTTGGCAACCAACCGGGAGACCCAATCTGACAACCGGTGGTTGCGGCCCGGAAAAAGACGGAAGTTACACCCGCCCGATGTCGGTACGGAAGTACATATCTGTAAAGGAAATGTGCTTTGCGGCAGCGTATGCTCCCTGGATGGCCTCCTCCAAATCGGAGCCGGTGGCGGTGACGCCCAGCACCCGGCCGCCGTTGGTCAGGACGGCGCCGTCCTCGCCCAGCTTGGTGCCGGCGTGGAACACGGTGGCGGTTCGTCCCGCCCCTTCCAAGCCTGTAATGGGATATCCCTTTTCATAGCTGCCGGGATAGCCGCCGCTGGCCAGTACCAGGCAGCAGGCAGCGCCCTCCTTCCAACGCACCTCCACCTGGTCCAGGGTGCCGTTGCGGCAGGCCAGAAACAGGTCCATCAAATCACTGTCCAGCAGAGAGAGCACCGCCTGGCACTCCGGGTCTCCGAAGCGGGCGTTGTACTCCACCACCTTGGGGCCGTCGGGGGTGAGCATCAGGCCGAAATAGATGACCCCGTGGAAGGGACGGCCCTCCGCCTTCAGTGCGGCCACAGTGGGCAGGAAGATCTCCTCCATGCACCGCCTGGCAAGCTCCGGGGTGTAGTTGGGGGAGGGGGAGATGGCCCCCATGCCGCCGGTGTTGGGACCCCGGTTGCCGTCATAGGCCCGCTTGTGGTCCTGAGAGGAGGGCATGGGGAGGATGTGCTCCCCGTCGCAGAAGGCCAGCACCGTCACCTCCGGGCCGGTCATGCACTCCTCAATGACCACCTTGGCGCCGGCGGCGCCGAATTTGTGCTCGCCCATCATGGAGCGGACGGCATCGAGGGCCTCCTCCACGGTCTGGGCCACCACCACGCCCTTGCCTAGGGCCAGGCCGTCTGCCTTCACCACGATAGGGGCGCCCTGTTCCTCCACGTAGGCCAAGGCCGCACTCATATCTGTAAAGGTTTTGTGCTTTGCGGTTGGAATGTGGTACTTTTCCATCAGGGTCTTGGAAAAGCTCTTGCTGGCCTCGATAATGGCGGCGGCGGCGTTGGGGCCGAAGGCGGGGATGCCCGCCCTGTCCAGCTCGTCCACCATACCCAGGGCCAGGGGATCATCAGGGGCCACCACCACGAAGTCCATGTGGTTGGCCACCGCCCAGTCCACCATGGCCTTCACATCGGTGGCGGCGATGGGCACGCACTGGGCCAGCGCGGCGATGCCGCCGTTGCCCGGGGCGCAGTAGAGGTGGTCCACCTTTTTGCTTTTGGACAGGGCCCAGGCGATGGCGTGCTCCCGCCCGCCGCCGCCCACAATCAGTACGTTCATGCAAAGCACCTCATTTCAGCATCTGGCTCAGGGCCCACAGGCCCAGCAGATGTCCGGGATAAAACACATAAAAGAACCACTTGCTCTGGATGCCCAGCTGGCCCCGGTAGGCCGCCAGGGGCAGCAGGGAGGCCGAGGCGCACAGCCAGCAGAGGACCTGGGCGGGCATAGTTTGGACCAGATAGGCCTCAACCGCCGGGGCGGACAGCCAGGGCAGGGTGAGCAGCCCCACAAAGGGCTGATAGAGCAGATAGAGGAAGGCCAGTCCGGCGGCCAGAACGGCCAGCAGCCGCTTCCGGTCCTCCCCCTGGAGCCAGAGGGCAAAGACCAGCAGCACGGTGGGGAAGCCGTAGTCGCAGTTGAGGGTCAGAGCCAGCACACAGGCCGCCAGAAGGGGCAGGGAGGCCGCCGCCGGGCCCCGCCCGGTCTGCAGGATACGCTGAAAGCTCCAGATGGAAAACGCGGCCAGGAAGAAGGTGAGGATCACGCTGCCGCCCCAGATTCCGGTGGCCAGGGTAAAGGGGAGCTGGGAGAGGAGGGCGAACAGGCCCAGCCGGAGCAGGTACCGGGAGAAGAACCGGGTCCTCCGGCAGCCCTCCGCCACGAAATAGGCGAAGAGGGGGAAGGCCAGCCGGCCGATGAGCCGGGGCAGCAGATCCGCCCAGGCGGGCAGGCCCATGTCGGAGAGCATGGCGGGGAAGACCACCCCCATGTGGTCCACCAGCATGCACAGCGCAGCCAGGTATTTGAGGGCGGCGGCGCTGAGACCGTAGCGCCCTTCCATCTTAGTGGTGGAACAGCCGCATGCCGGTAAAGGCCATCACCATGCGGTATTTGTTGCAGGTGGCGATGACGTGGTCGTCCCGGATGGAGCCGCCGGGCTGGACAATATACTGCACCCCGGACTTGTGGGCCCGCTCCACGTTGTCCCCGAAGGGGAAGAAGGCGTCGGAGCCCACGGTGAGGCCGGACTGGGTGGCAATCCAGGCCTTCTTTTCCTCTGCGGTAAGTACCTCGGGCTTGACCTTGAAGGTATTCTGCCATACCCCCTCCGCCAGCACATCCTCATACTCGTCGGAGAGATAGACGTCGATGGCGTTGTCCCGGTCCGGGCGGCGGATGCCGTCCACGAACTGGAGGCCCAGCACCTTGGGATGCTGCCGCAGCAGCCAGTTGTCCGCCTTGGAGCCCGCCAGGCGGGTGCAGTGGATGCGGCTCTGTTGGCCGGCGCCCACGCCGATGGCCTGGCCGTCTTTCGCATAGCAGACGGAGTTGGACTGGGTGTACTTCAGGGTGATGAGGGCCAGAATCATGTCCCGCTTGGCCTGCTCCGGCAGCTGCTTGTTGTCGGTGACGAGGTTGGTGAGCAAGTCGGCGCTGATGGCGTAATTGTTGCGGCCCTGCTCAAAGGTGATGCCGAACACGTCCTTGTGCTCCACCGCCTTGGGGACGTAGCCGGGGTCAATCTGCACCACGTTGTAGCCGCCCTTGCGCTTGGTTTTCAGCACCGCCAGAGCTTCTTCGGTGTAGCCGGGGGCGATGACGCCGTCGGACACCTCCAGAGCCAGGTAGCGGGCGGTCTCCACGTCGCACACGTCGGACAGGGCGGCCCAGTCGCCGTAGGAGCACAGCCGGTCCGCCCCCCGGGCCCGGATGTAGGCGCAGGCGATGGGGGAGAGGGGCATGTTTTCGGCAAAGTAGATTTTTTTCTCCACCTCGGTGAGGGGGGTGCCCACGGCGGCCCCGGCGGGGGAGACGTGCTTGAAGGAGGCGGCGGCGGGCAGGCCGGTGGCCTCCTTCAGCTCCTTCACCAGCTGCCAGGAGTTGAGGGCGTCCAGGAAGTTGATGTAGCCCGGCTTGCCGTTGAGCACCTGGAGGGGCAGCTCGCCGGACTCCATGAAGATGCGGGCGGGCTTCTGGTTGGGATTGCAGCCGTATTTCAGTTCCAGCTCGGTCATGGTGTTGTTTCCCCCTTAGTTGTGCTTGTTGATGATGACGCTCTCCCAGCCGCCGGTCATCAGGTCGATGTACCGCACGAACAGGGAGACCTTGTTTTCCTCGTTCAGATTGGCCCACATCAGCTCCGCCAGCTCCCGGGGTGTTCCGGCGGTGACGGCCACCTGTTCCGGCTCCCCCTCGAAGGAGGGCAGGGGATTGCCGTCTCCCAGATAGGTGTGGATGAAGTGGCCCTGACCTGCCAGGGGCTTTTCATAGGCGAAGAAGTACCGGCGGCAGGAGTCGGGGTTCCCGCCGGCGCTTTTCAGAATGGACAGGGTGTAGTCTCCGTCCTTCTTCACCAGACCGGAGATGCGGGGGGTGTAGTTGGGCCCGTCGGGCTCAAAGGTGCGGGTGTGGAGGGCCTGGGCAAAGGTCTTGCCCGCGGCCAGCCCCTCCCGGATGGTGTCGGTCTGGTCGCCGTTGGTGACGATGGTGGAGGCGCCGAACACCCGGACGGGATTGTAGATGATGAGGGAGGGATCGGTCATCCTGGAGGGGTCAAAGGCCTGAGTACGGATGCCGTCGGGGGTCTCCACAAAGATACGGTTGCGGGAATTCTCGCTGCGGCCCATGATGAAATAGGCGATGACCGCCTTGGCATCGTCGGCGGAGCGGCCCAGCACGATGCCCCGGCCGGGATAGGGATTGGAGCGCAGAAGTTCAGCCAAATCCAGCGTTTTCATCTTATATTTCCCCTTTAATCGTAACGATTCGTCCCTCCACCGAGAGACGGCCTTGACAGAACAGGGAGACGGCTTCGGGCAGGATGACCCACTCCGCCTGCTCCATCACCCGGCGCTGAAGCACCTCCGGCGTGTCCCCGGGGAGGATGTCCACCGCCTTCTGGAGCACGATGGGCCCGCCGTCCGGCTCCTCATTGACGAAGTGGACGGTGGCGCCGGTGACCTTCACGCCGTAGGCCAGGGCCTTTTCATGGACGTGGAGGCCGTAGCAGCCCGCCCCGCAGAAGGAGGGAATGAGGGCGGGATGGACGTTGAGAATGGCGTTGGGATAGGCCTGCACCATCTCCTCGGTGAGGATGTGCAGGAAGCCGGCCAGCACCACCAGCCCGACATCCAGCTCCTTCAGCTTGTCCACCAGGGCCACGGTCATCTCCCGGTTGGAGGCAAAGTCCTTCCTGGCCACCACATAGCCGGGGATGCCGGCCTTTTGGGCCCGCTCCAGGGCGTAGGCGTCCGCCCGGGAGGAGAGCACGGCGGCAATCTCCCCGTTTTTCAGCTCTCCCCGGGCCTGGGCGTCGATGAGAGCCTGGAGGTTGGTCCCGCCTCCGGAGACCAGTACCGCAATCCGTGTCATACCAGCTCCACCCCGGCGTCGCCGCACACCACGGAGCCGATGACATAGGCCCGCTCGCCGGAGCGGCACAGGATGTCCTTGGCCTGCCCCACTTCCTCCTTGGGGATGGCCAGAATCATGCCCACGCCCATGTTAAAGGTGTTGTACATATCCCGGACGGGGATGTTGCCCCGCTGGGCAATCAGGGTGAAAATGGGCGGCACCGGGAAGGAGGCGGTCTCAATCTGGGCGGTGAGGCCCTCCTTCATCATCCGGGGCACATTCTCATAGAGGCCGCCGCCGGTGATGTGGCTGATGGCCCTGATGTGCACGCCGTTTTGCAGCAGACACTGGATGGCCTTGACATAGATGCGGGTGGGGGTGAGCAGGGTTTCGCCCAGGCTCTTGCCGTCCAGCTCCTCCATGGGGGAGGTCAAATCGGCGTGCTCCACGTCAAGGACCTTGCGCACCAGGGAAAAGCCGTTGGAGTGGACGCCGCTGGAGCCCAGGCCGATGAGCACGTCGCCCACGGCCAGCTCCCTGCCGTCGATGATCTTCTCCTCGTCCACGATGCCCACGGAGAAGCCGGCCACGTCGTAGTCCTCTTCCGCCATCAGGCCGGGGTGCTCGGCGGTCTCGCCCCCCACCAGGGCGCAGCCCGCCTGGCGGCAGCCCTCGGCGATGCCGGAGACGATGTGGGCGATGCGCCCGGGGTGATTCTTGCCGCAGGCGATGTAGTCCAGGAAGAACAGGGGGGAGGCGCCCCCGCAGATGATGTCGTTGACGCACATGGCCACGCAGTCGATGCCGATGGTGTCGTGCCTGTCCAGCAGCTGGGCCAGGCGCAGCTTGGTGCCCACGCCGTCGGTGCCGGAGACCAGCACCGGCTTTTTCATGCCGGACACATCAGGGGCAAAAAGCCCCCCGAAGCCGCCCAGGGTTCCGATAACGCCGGGGATATAGGTGGACTCCACCATGGGCTTGATGCGGTCTACCGCCTCATAGCCGGCGGTCACATCCACGCCTGCAGCGGCGTAGGAATCGGAATGGGAGTTTTTCATGTGGGAAACCTCCTCAATGTCAGGTTTGACTGAGCTTGCGCTCGAAGCGGAATTTTTCCCGGGCCGCCGGCACCGGAACAGGGTAGTGTCCGGTGAAGCAGCCGTCACAGAAGGTGCAGTGACAGCCGTTGGCCAGCTTGTGGGCGCTCTCCACACTGAGATAGCCCAGAGAGTCCGCGCCAATGATGGAGCTGATCTCGTCCACCGTATGGTTGCAGGCGATGAGATGGTCCCGGGAATCTATATCCGTGCCGAAGTAGCAGGGGTAGAGGAAAGGAGGGGCGGAAATCCGCATATGAACCTCGGTGGCGCCGGCCTCCCGCAGAAGGCGTACGATCCGGGCCGATGTGGTGCCGCGGACGATGGAGTCATCCACGATGACCACCCGTTTGCCCCGGACCACGGAGAAGATGGGGTTAAGCTTAATGCGGACCTTGTCCTCCCGGTTCTTCTGACCCGGAGCGATGAAGGTGCGGGCGATATACTTGTTTTTGATAAAGCCGGTGCCGTAGGGGATGCCGGACTGCCGGGCATAGCCGATGGCGGCGTCGATACCGGAGTCGGGGACACCAATGACGATGTCGGCCTGAACGGGGTGCTCCAGAGCCAGAAAAGAGCCAGCCCGGAGCCGGGCCTCGTGGACGCCGGCGCCGTCGATGACCGAGTCCGGCCGGGCGAAGTAGATGAACTCGAAGACGCACAGGCTGCTCTTCCGCTTGCCGCAGTGGTCTTTGATGCTCCGCAGACCGTCCTTGTCAACCACCACGATCTCACCGGGCTCCACGTCACGGAGAAAGCGGGCGCCGATGGCATCCAGAGCACAGCTTTCAGAGGCGAAGACATAGCCGCCGCCCAGGGTGCCGATGCACAAAGGGCGGAAGCCGTTGGGGTCTCGGGCGGCGATGAGCTTGCGGGGCGAGAGGAGCACCAGGGAATAGGCCCCCTGGATGACCTCCATGGCGGCGGAGACAGCGGCCTCAATGGAGGGGGTCTTCAGACGGGCGCCGGTAATGGTATAGGCGATGACCTCAGTGTCACTGGTGGTGTGGAAGATGGCGCCGGAGAGCTCCAGCTTTTCCCGGAGCTCGGCGGCGTTGGTCAGGTTGCCGTTGTGACACAGGGCCATGGTGCCCTTCACATGGTTGATGACCATGGGCTGAGCGTTGGAGCGGCTCTTCCGGCCGGTAGTGGCATAGCGCACATGGCCCACAGCCATGCTGCCGGTACCCAGGTGTTCTAAAATCTCTGGGGTGAATACCTCGCTGACCAGTCCCACGTCCTTGTGGCTGGTGATGACGCCATCGTCATTGATGGCGATACCGGCGCTCTCCTGGCCCCGGTGCTGAAGGGCGTAAAGGGCGTTATAGACGCAGCCGGCGGCATGCTCCATACCGTCTACGTACAGGCCAAAAACGCCACATTCTTCGTGAAGGGTAGACATGATCGGTACTTCCTTTTTCAATGGGATGGGACGTGGGGCAGGTGCGTACTACTCCTTTCCAGTCCAGCAATAGGTGCAGATCTTGCTGCGGTCGATGCCAATGGCCTCCAGCAGTCCCTCTAGGGACTGATAGCCCAGGGAGTCAAAGCCCATCTTCTCGCAGATGGCCTTGAGCATGCAGCCGCCCCGCTCGGTGGAGGCGTCGGCATACTCCTCCAGGTGGTTTTGGCCCTCGTCACCCTCCAGCTCCTGGATGGTTTTTCGGGCCAGCAGCTCCATGTCGGAGTTGCTGCGGGAGAAGTTGAGGTATTTGCAGCCATACATGATGGGAGGACAGGCCGAGCGCATATGGACCTCAGCGGCCCCCGATTCGTAGAGAAATTCCACGGTCTCCCTGAGCTGGGTGCCCCGGACGATGGAATCATCCACAAAGAGAAGCTTTTTACCCTCGATGAGCTCAGGGACGGGGATCTGCTTCATTTTGGCCACCTGGTTGCGGACCTCCTGACTGGCGGGCATGAAGGAACGGGGCCAGGTGGGGGTATATTTGACAAAGGGGCGGGCGAAGGGCTTTCCGCTGCGGTTGGAGAAGCCGATGGCGTGGGGGACACCGGAGTCTGGGACGCCGGCTACATAGTCCACCTTGGGGAGCTTGCCCTTCTGGACCTCATCCCGGGCCATGATCTCGCCGTTGCGGTAGCGCATGACCTCCACATTCACTCCCTCATAATTGGAGTTGGGATAGCCATAGTAGGTCCAGAGGAAAGCGCAGATTTTCATCTCCTCTCCGGCGGGGG
>CALWOL010000030.1 GCA_944383135.1 uncultured Flavonifractor sp. | reverse complement strand
CGGGTGCAAGGCGTTTGGATCATTTTCTCCAAAAACCTTGCACCTTCCACTGGCGCGTTGAAACGCGCCAGTGGAAATACGCATTGTAACAATGGCTGAATTCCATAAAAGCGGCTCCTTTGAGCCGCTTTTATGGAATTGCGCGGCTGCCGCCGCATGAATAAACCGATTTTCGGTTTATTCAGCAGACATTATTATAGCCGATTGCGCCCCGGAACGCAAGGCGGGCGCAGTTGACATAAATATTAAAAAACCTTTACATTTTTCCCCCTGCCGTTGACGGATGGCCGTGTGTCGTTGTACAATAAACTAAGAATGTCGATTGGAGGGATTTCCCATGGCATCCAGACGGGGCAAAGGCGACAAGCCTCAGATGATTCACTGCGAATACTGCGGGGAGGATTACTCCTCTACTTATAAGCACTGTCCCTTTTGTGACGAGGTGGAGCAGCAGGACTATGACGACCAGGGGGACTATGAGGAGGCCGCTCCCCGTCCTCGCGGCGGCAAGCGGTTAGTTACCAATACCCGGGGCGGCGGCTACGGCGGCAGCCCCTCTCCGCTGCGGATTGTGGGGATTGTGATCTCCCTGGCCCTCATCATCGCGGCGGCCATTATTGTGATTTCCATTATTATGCCCCTGGTGAGCAAGGGCCACGCCCAGCCCGGCTCCTCCGTCCCGCCGGAGAGCTCCGCCCCCGTGACCCAGGAGTCGGAGACGCCCGGCCCGGAGGATTCCGCCCCGCCGGCGGAGCAGTCCCCTGAAACCACCATTCCCGCCGGACAGACCGCCACCGGCTTTACCCTGGATCAGAAGGAGTTCTCCTTCTCCGACCGCTATCCTGACCCCATCACCGTCCATGTGACCTTTACCCCCGCCGGCTCCGCCGGCACCGTCACCTGGAGCAGCAGCGATTCCTCCATCGTCTCGGTAGACGCCAACGGTGTGGTCAGCCACGGCACCACCCGGGGCAGCGCCACCATCACCGCCTCCATGCCCGGAGCGGAGGACCAGACCATCCTGGTCTACAACCAGGTAACCAGCGGCACCTCCAGCGGCGGCGGCTCCGCTTCCGCCGGCGGCTCCACCGCCACCGGCACCCTGTCCCTGAACAAGACCGATTTTACCTTCAGCGCCCTGAGCAATCCCTCGGTGCAGATGAAGGTGAACGGCACCTCCTCCACCCCCACCTGGTCCATCGGCAACACCGCCGTGGCCACCATCTCCGCCGACGGAGTGGTAAAGCCGGTGGGCTCCGGCTCCACCACCATCACCTGTACGGTGGACGGGCAGACTCTGACGTGTATCGTCCGCTGCTCCTTCTGAAGCAGATAAAACGGGCCGCCTCTTTCATCAAGAGGCGGCCCGCTCTTTGCCTTCTCACACAAACTCGTAGTCGGCGAATTTATCCTCGCCCTGCTTGTTGTCCTTGGTCTCCCCCACGAAGGTGCCCATCACCTTGCAGTCGGGGCACAGGCCGAAGGTGGCATTGTCCGCCCCCTCCAGCTCGTAGCGGAATTTCTTCCCGCATTTGGGACATTCATAAAAGAAATAATAGGTTCCCCAGGTCATGGCTTGCGCCGCCTTTCTCTCAAATTACCAAAGGATACTATATCACCAACCCGCCCTGAACGCAAGGGTTTACTTCTCCCCCTCCGTCTGGGCCGCCCGATGGGCGTCCCGGGCCGCGATGGTCTCCGCCAGCGTTCTGGCCGGGCGGGCGTTGATGGTCTCCTGCCAGCCCAGGGCCCAGGCCCGCAGCTGCTTCAGCCCCTCCTCGCTCAGGGGAAAGGAGACCGTCTCCTCCACGGTGCTGTCCGCCAGGCTCCAGGGGCCCTCCCACACCCGGGCCTCCAGGTCCGCCCATACGTCCTCCTCCTTCACCGGGTCCACCCGGTAGCGCATCCGGCCGCCGCTGGCCGTCCAGAAATTCCCGTTCTCAAAGTGAGAGAGTACGGGTAAAAACAGCTCTTCTTCCACGCCGTCAGCTCCTTCCTAACAAAAACGCGCGGTATTATGATACCACGCGTTTTGCCGTTTTTCAATTCTCCGAATACCGGGACAAAAACTGCCGGGTGCGCTCCTCCCGGGGGCTTTCAATGACCTGTCGGGCGGAGCCCTGCTCCACAATAACCCCCTCGTCCATGAAGATAACCTGGTCCGCCACATCCCGGGCAAAGGCCATCTCATGGGTGACGATGATCATGGTGGTCTTTTGCTGGGCCAGGGCGCGGATCACCTTCAGCACCTCCCCGGTGAGCTCCGGGTCCAGGGCGGAGGTGGGCTCGTCAAAGCAGAGAATATCCGGCTTCAGGGCCAGGGCCCGGGCAATGGCCACCCGCTGCTGCTGGCCGCCGGAGAGCTGGTGCGGGTAGTGGTCCGCCCGGTCGGAGAGGCCCATCTTTCCCAGCAGCTCCCCGCCCTCCCGCCGGATTTCCTCCAGAATGGCCTTCTTATTCTGCTTAAAGTCCGGCCGCTCCTGAGCCAGCAGCTGGGGGGCCAGGGTCACGTTCTCCAGGGCGGTGTACTGGGGAAACAGGTTGAAGGACTGGAACACCAGCCCGAAGTGGAGACGCTTCTTCCGCACCTCGCTCTCCCGCTGGGTGGCGGGGTCGTCGGCGTCGAAGAGGGTCTCCCCGTTCACCAGGATCCTGCCCTGGTTGGGGGTCTCCAAAAAGTTGAGGCACCGCAGCAGGGTGGTCTTGCCGGAGCCGGAGGAGCCGATGATGGCCAGGGCCTGGCCCTGCTCCAGGGAGAAGCTGATGTCCTCTAGCACCCGGGTGGCCCCAAAGTGCTTTTCAATGTGCTGTACGTCCAGAATGGGCATGGGGCACACCTCCTTACTTGAAATAGTCCATCTTCCGCTCAAACCAGTTCAGCAGCAGGGTGAGGATACCGCTGATGGCCAGGTAGAACACGGCGGTGTAAAACAGGGGCCAGATCATGCCCTTTTTGATATAAGACTCCCCCATCCAGATAATCTCGTATACTGAGATGACCCGCACCAGGGCGGTATCCTTCACCAGGGTGATGAACTCGTTGCCCATGGGGGGTACAATGCGCTTGATGACCTGGAGGAGGGTGACCTTGAAGAAGATCTGGCTGCGGGTCATGCCCAGCACCAGGCCGGCCTCCCGCTGGCCCACCGGCACGCCCTGGATGCCTCCCCGGTAGATTTCCGAGAAGTAGCAGGCGTAGTTGATGACAAAGGTCACCACCGCCGCGGTGAACCGGGGCAGCAGGGGCAGGTCAAACATCAGGCCGGGGCCGTAGAACACGATCATAATCTGGAGCATCAGGGGAGTGCCCCGGACAATCCACACGATGGTCTTGACCACCGCCCGCAGGGGGGTGCACCGGCTCATGGAGCCGAAGGATATCACCAGCCCCAGGGGCAGGGCAAAGAGCAGGGTGAGGGCGAACAGCTCCAGAGTGACGATCAGCCCCTCCAGCAGGGTGAGGGATACAGACAGCAGCATAGGCGTTTCCTCTCTATGACCGGGGAAAGGCAGAGAGCCCGAAAACTCTCTGCCTTGTTCCCGCAGAATGCACGTTCTTACTTCTCGATGACGGACTCCTGCACGCCGTAGGTGGTGGCCACCTCCATGAC
>CALWOL010000029.1 GCA_944383135.1 uncultured Flavonifractor sp. | reverse complement strand
TGCGCATCGACATTGCCGGCCCCCGTCCCGTGGAGGAGGCCATCGTCACCGCCGGCGGTGTCAAGACCGCTGAAGTGGACCCGTCCACCATGGCCTCCAAAAAGGCCCCCGGCGTCTATTTTGCCGGGGAGGTGCTGGATGTGGACGCCTACACCGGCGGCTTCAATCTGCAGATCGCCTGGTCCACCGGCCGGGCGGCCGGACTGGCCGCGGCAGAGCGGGCGCTTGGCGAGGAGGAACTGACTTGAGACATAGAAGTATCGCCATCGACGGCCCCTCCGGGGCCGGGAAGTCTACCCTGGCCAAGGCCCTGGCGGAGGCGCTGGGGTTTTTGTACGTGGACACCGGGGCCATCTACCGCACCGTGGGCCTGCAGGCCTTTCGGGCGGGGGTGGACCCCTCTGACCCCCAAGCGGTGATCCCCCTGCTGAAGGCCCTGGATATCGCGATGAAATACGGATCTGACGGCCTGCAGCACATGTATCTCAACGGGGAGGACGTGACGGCGGAGATCCGCCGGCATGAGATCTCCGCCTTTGCTTCCGCCGTCTCCGCCATCCCGGAGGTGCGGGCATTCCTGATGGAGCAGCAGCGGAGCCTGGCCCGGGAGCACGATGTGGTCATGGACGGCCGCGACATCGGGACCGTGGTGCTGCCGGGGGCCGACGTCAAGATCTTCCTCACCGCCGCCCCGGAGGTCCGGGCCCGCCGCCGCTGGCTGGAGCTGCAGCAGCGCGGCCAGCCGGCGGATTATGAGACCGTTCTCCGGGACGTGAAGGCCCGGGACGCGCAGGATACCAGCCGGGCGGCGGCCCCCCTTCGGCAGGCCGAAGACGCGGTGCTGGCCGACACCACCGACAAGGATCTGGAGCAGAGCCTGGCGCTCCTGAAACTGATCGCAAAGGAGCGTCTGGCCCATGGATAAGTGGCCCAAGAAAAACCTGATCTACTGCATCGCCTACGTGGTGCTTTGGGTAGTGTACCGCATTTTCATGCCTGCCCGCTGCATCAACAAGCAAAACCGCCCCAAGGGCGGCGCCCTGCTGTGCGCCAACCATACCCGCATGAGCGACCCGCTCTTTGTGGCCTATGCCCTGGGCTGGCCCTACCAGATCCATGTAATGGCCAAGGAGGAGGTCATGCACTGGCCCTTCATTGGCTGGGTGCTGCGCCACGGCGGGATCTTCGGCGTCAAACGGGGCAAGGCGGATGTGGCCGCCATCAAGACCGCCATGAAGTACTTAAAAAACGGCGAGCTGCTGCTCATGTTCCCGGAGGGGACCCGCCACCAGGACGGGGACTTCGGCGACGCCAAGACCGGCGCGGCCATGCTGGCCATGCGCACGGGGGTGCCCATCATCCCCATTTATCTTCCGGCGGAAAAGAAGTTCTTCCGAAGGAATCCCGTGGTGTTCGGCGAGGCATACTACCCCAAGGCCCCGGAAGGCCGCAAGCCTACGCAGGAGGACTACCGCGCTGCGGCTGACGACCTGATGGCCCGCATCGAGGCTTTGAAGCCCCAGGCCGGCCGATGAAGATCGAGCTTGCCAGATCTGCCGGCTTCTGCTATGGGGTGCGGCGGGCCGTGGCGATGGCGGAGCAGGCCGCCGCGGAGGGCCGCCCCTGCGCCATGCTGGGCCCGGTGATCCACAACCGCAGCGTTACGGATTACCTCCGCTCCCTGGGGGTGGGGCTGATCCAGTCCCCGGAGGAGGCGGCGCCGGGCACGGCGGTCATCATCCGCTCCCACGGCGAGGGGCGGGCGGTCCACCAGAGGCTGGCGCAGCTTGGCTGCCCGGTGATCGATGCGACCTGTCCCAATGTCTCCCGCATCCACCAGATCGTGGAACAGGCGGAGGGGGAGGGCAGGCAGGTGATCATCATCGGCACGCCTACCCATCCGGAGGTGACCGCCATTGCCGGCTGGTGCGCGCATCCTCTGGTATTTGAAGGGGTCTGCGCCCTGGCCCAGTGGCTGGAGGCGGCGCCGGACCGCCGTGATCTGCCGGTCACGATGGTGTCCCAAACCACCTCCACCCGGGCAGTTTGGGATAAGTGCGTAGAAAAAGCAAAAAAAGTGTGTACAAATTTAAAAATATTTGATACAATATGTAATGCTACGTATAAACGGCAGTCTGAGGCACAGGCTCTGGCCGCCCGGTCCGATGCTGTGGTCGTCATCGGCGGACGGGAGAGTTCCAATACCAAGCGTCTGTCGGAATTGTGCGCAGCGCTCTGCCCCACGGTCGTCTGGATCGAGCGTGCGTCAGAGCTGGAACCTTCCACCCTGTATCGGAAGGCTTCCATAGGGATCACTGCGGGCGCGTCCACGCCTGAGTGGATTATAAAGGAGGTCTATGACAAAATGAGCGAAGAAAACTTTGAGATCGAGGAATCCTTTGCCGAAATGCTGGAGAAATCGATCAAGACTTTAAATACAGGGGAGAAGGTTACGGGCGTTGTCACTGGAATTACGCCTACTGAGATCTATGTGGATCTCGGCACCAAGCACGCCGGTTACATACCGGTGTCCGAACTGACCGACGACCCTACGGTTAAGGTCGAGGATCTGGTAAAGGTTGGCGACGAGATTGAGACTTACGTCATGCGCGTGAACGACCAGGAGGGTGTGGTCACCCTCTCCAAGAAGCGCCTTGACACGGTGAAGAGCTGGGAAGACGTGGAGCAGGCCAAGGAGGACCACACCACCGTGGAGGGCGTGGTTACCGAGGAGAACAAGGGCGGCGTGGTGGTTTCCATCAAGGGCGTCCGGGTCTTTGTACCCGCCTCCCAGACCGGTCTGCCCCGTGATACTCCCATGAGCCAGCTGGTCAAGCAGAAGGTGCGCCTGCGCATTACCGAGGTCAACCGGGCCCGCAAGCGGGTGGTGGGCTCCATCCGCGCCGTTGAGGCGGAGGAGCGGGCCGCCAAGGCTGCCGAGGTGTGGGAGAACATCGAGGAGGGCAAGCGCTACACCGGCACGGTGAAGAGCCTGACTTCTTACGGCGCCTTTGTAGACATCGGCGGCGTGGACGGCATGGTCCACATCTCCGAGCTGTCCTGGTCCCGCATCAAGCACCCCTCCGAGGTTGTCTCCGTGGGTGACACGGTTGAGGTGTATGTCATCTCCTTCGACAAGGAGAAGAAGAAGATTTCTCTGGGCATGAAGGACCGCTCCCAGAATCCCTGGGAGGTATTCACCGGCAAGTATCAGCCCGGCGACGTGGCCAACGTCCGGGTGGTGAAGCTGATGACCTTCGGCGCCTTTGCCGAAATCGTTCCCGGTGTGGACGGTCTCATCCACATCTCTCAGATTGCGGATCACCGGATTGACAAGCCCGGCGATGTGCTCAGCGAGGGCCAGATGGTGGATGTGAAGATTATTGACATCGACTATGACAAGCAGAAGGTCTCTCTGTCCATCCGCGCGCTGTTGGAGGCTCCTGCCGCTGAGGAGCCAACCGAGGGTGAAAACGAGGAGTAATCGTCTCCGGAAAAACCGCCGCGCCGTTTCCCAAAGGAAACGGCGCGGTTTTTTGCCTTTTTGCAGGAGGAAAACAGAAATTTACTTGCAATGATACAGAAAAGTGTCTATAATAAATTCATAAGCGGAATCATTTATACGAATTGGAGTTGATTGGACCGGGAGGTGGGATCGTGTTTCAGGTAGGGGACAAAATCGTTCACCCGATGCATGGTGCTGGTGTGATCGACAGCATTGTGCAGAAGAAGGTCAACGGTGTGGTACGGGAATATTATATCCTCAAGCTGCCGGTGGGCGGTATGCTGGTCATGATTCCCACGGAACACAGCGAGGAGATCGGCGTGCGTCCTGTGGTCAAGCAGGAGGAAGCGGACCGGGTGATTGCCGCCATACCGGACATTGAGGTGGACATGACTCCCAACTGGAACCGCCGCTACCGGGAAAACATGCTCCGGTTGAAGAGCGGAGACTTGTTGGAGGTGGCCCGGGTGGTGAAGGGGCTGATGCTCCGGGAAGGGGAGCGGGGCCTGTCCACCGGGGAGCGAAAAATGCTCCACTCCGCCAAGCAGATTCTCATCTCCGAAATTGTACTCTCTCAGAACGCCAATTATGAGGATGTGGAGGCCCGCATCAATACAGCGCTGGCGTAATAGAATGCGGATGTGGGCGGCCCGCCGCGGCCGCCCAAGTCGTACATAATTGTCTGCTGAGGAGCCGCCGGGCTCCTTTTTTCAGGAAAGGGGAGGAATATGGCCGGACTGTTTAAGCGTCTGTTTGGAAAGAAGGAGGAAGGCTCCATTCGGTGCGCCGCGGTGGTGCCGGCGGCGGGGAGCTCCACCCGCATGGCGGGGCAGGATAAAATCCTTCTGCCCCTGGGGAACCAGCCGGTGCTGGCCCATACCCTGCGGGCCCTGGAGCTGTGCCCCCACATCACTGAGATTGTGGTGGTCACCCGCCGGGACCTGATCGTTCCCATCGGCCAGCTGTGCCGGGACTATGGGTTTCAGAAGGTCACCAAGGTGATTCCCGGTGGGGAAACCCGGAGCCATTCGGTGTGCAGCGGGATAAAAGAGGTCAGTGAAAAGGCGGATTTGATTGCCATCCACGACGGCGCCCGGCCCCTGGTCAGCCAGGCGGTGCTGGATGCCGTCATCACCCGGGCCGCCCAATGCGGGGCCGCCGCCCCGGCGGTGCCGGTGAAGGACACCATCAAACGGGCGAAGGACGGAGTGGTGACCGCCACTCTGGAGCGCTCGGAGCTCTTTGCCATTCAGACGCCCCAGGTATTTCAGGCGGATTTGATTCGTACTGCCCTGGACCGGGCCCTTCAGGAAAACGCGGTACTTACCGATGACTGCGGAGCGGTGGAGCGGCTGGGCATTGGGGTGGCTCTGACCCAGGGAGATTACCGAAACCTGAAGCTGACTACGCCGGAGGACATTGCCATGGCGGAGGCGCTGCTGGAGGGGGAGAATACGATATGAGAATCGGACATGGCTATGATGTACACCGCCTGACAGAGGGGCGGAAGCTCATTCTGGGAGGGGTAGATATTCCCTTTGAGAAGGGACTGCTGGGTCACTCCGACGCGGATGTGCTGACGCACGCTGTCATGGACGCCCTGCTGGGGGCCGCCGGTTTGGGCGACATAGGAAAGGCCTTTCCTGATACCGATCCGGCTTATGCCGGAGCGGACAGCCTGAAGCTGCTGGATACGGTGATGGAGATGCTGACCCGGGCGGGATACCGGGTGGGAAATGTGGATGCCACCATTCTGGCGCAGCGGCCCAAGCTGGCGCCCCACATCCCTGAGATGCGGGAGAATCTGGCCCGCCGGATGGGCGTGGCCCTGGAGTGCGTGAATGTAAAGGCCACCACCGAGGAGAAGCTGGGCTTCACCGGCAGCGGGGCGGGTATGGCCGCCCATGCGGTCTGCCTGCTGGAGAAAGTATAAAGGGGCAAAGTGCTCCTCTGGCACATACACTGGTGCGAGAGGAGCGTTTTTTTATGGTGTATTATCTCATCGTCTGCCGCTCCCTGACCTATGCCCAGCGGACGGCCGCCGCGCTGGAGCGGGCGGGGATTACGGCCCACATTCTCCGCTCCCCCCGCGCCGTTGACCGGGAGGGGTGCAGCCACAGCGTCAAGGTGTCCCAGCGCAATCTGGCCAACGCACTGCTGGTTCTGGGCCGTGCGGGACTGCCCCCCAGACGTGTTTTCCTTATCCAGGGGGACGGCGGCTACAAGGAGGTGCTGCTGTGATTTATCTGGACAGTGCAGCCACCACCATGCAGAAGCCGCCTCAGGTGGCCCGGGCCATGGCCCGGGCCGTGGGACGTATGGCCTCGCCGGGGCGGGGCGGACATCTCTGGGCCAGACGGGCGGCGGAAACCGCCTTTGCCTGCCGCCAGGCGGCGGCAGAACTGTTCGGCATCACAGAGCCGGAGCGGGTGGTATTTACATCCAATGCCACGCATGGGCTGAACATCGCCATCCGTACTCTGGTGCGGGCAGGGGATCGGGTCGTCATCTCCGGCTGGGAGCACAATGCGGTTACCCGCCCCCTGCACAGCATTGGGGCGGAGATCGTCACCGCCCGGGCCCCTCTGTTTGACCGGGCGGGGCAGCTGGCCGCCTTTGCCCAGGCCCTGGAGGGAGGAGCAAAGGCGGTTATCTGCAACCATGTCTCCAACGTGTTCGGCTTCATTCTTCCGGTGGCGGAAATCGCCGCCCTGTGCCGGGCGCGGGAAATCCCTTTTATTTTGGATGCCTCCCAGTCCGCCGGCTGCCTGCCGGTACGGCAGGACCAGCTGGGGGCGGCTTTTATTGCCATGCCGGGCCACAAGGGCCTCTATGGTCCCCAGGGGACCGGCCTGCTGCTGTGCGGCAGCGAGCCGGTGCCCCTGCTGGAGGGGGGGACGGGGAGTGCCTCTCTCCGGCAGGATATGCCGGATTTTTTGCCGGACCGGCTGGAGGCCGGCACCCACAACATGCCGGGGATCGCCGGGCTGCTGGAGGGGATACGGTACGTGAGGAGCAGAGGAACGGAAGTCATCCTGCGCAGGGAGCGCCGGCTGATTCGGCAGGCGGCCCGGGAGCTGTCCGCTCTGCCCGGTGTGGAGGTTTTTGAAGCGCCCAATCCCGTGGAGCAGGCCGGCGTGCTCTCCTTCCGTATCGCCGGTCTGGACTGCGAGGAGGCGGGGGAGTATCTGGGCAGGCAGGGAATTGGGGTGCGTGCCGGGCTCCACTGTGCCCCGGCCGCCCACCGGTCCGCCGGGACCCTGGAAACAGGGACCGTGCGGGTAAGCGTATCCGACTTCAATACTCCAGGGGAGCTGAAGCTGCTGACCCAAGCGGTTTCCGCCCTGCTGAAAAGGTAAGCACGGCGGCCGCCGGCGGAAATCTCCTCCGCCGGCGGCGCTTCTTTTTGTTCTGTGTTTACAGAAAATTGATTTTCACCTATTTCGTTATACTTGTAAAGAGGCTGGGAATACAGTATAATAACTTAGTTAAAGGGAAGTGAAGGCCTCCTGGGCCGGACACGGGAGATGAGGAAATTGGAAGTGATCCTATATCTGTTGCAGCAGTTCAAAGGGATGGTGACGCCCTTCGGCGTCCGCGATCTCATCGATATCCTCATCATGGCCTTTATCATTTACCGGGTCATTATGTTCATCCGCCGTACCAGCACGGGCGCGGTGGCCAAGGGTATCCTTCTGCTGCTGGCGGCCCTGCTGGTCACCGGTGTGCTCCAGCTCAATACGGTGAGCTTCCTCATGGGCAAGATTTTGGAGTACGGCGCCCTGGCCCTGGTGGTTCTGTTTCAGCCGGAAATCCGCCGGTTTTTGGAACAGGTGGGCCGTACCAATCTGGGGGAAGTATTTACCCATGCGGAGGAGCGAAATGAGCTGGATGGTGCCATCACCCAGACGGTGGAGGCATATACCTCTCTGTCCAAATCCAAGACCGGCGCCCTCATGGTATTCGAGCGGAAGAACATGCTGGAGGATGCCATTAAGACCGGTACGGCGCTGGACTGCTCAGTAAACGCGGAGCTGCTGAAAAATATTTTCTGGAACAAGGCACCCCTTCACGACGGGGCCGTCATTGTCCGGGGCGGCCGGATTGTAGGCGCCGGCTGTATGCTGCCCATGTCAGGCAATGTGAATCTGTCCCGGGAGCTGGGCATGCGCCACCGGGCGGGCATCGGCGCCAGCGAGCATACCGATGCGGTGGTTGCCATCGTTTCGGAGGAAACCGGCTCCATTTCCGTGGCGGTGGGCGGCATGCTCAAGCGCCATTTGGCGCCGGAGACCCTGGAACGGCTGCTGCGCAACGAGCTGCTGCCTGAGCAGGAGGACGACGAGGCCCCTCCCAAGTTCAAATTGGCCAACCTGTTCCGGGCCGGAAAGGGGGAGAAGCAGAATGGGGAAAAGAATCACTGACAGCAGATGGTTTTATATCATCATCTCCCTTCTGCTGGCCTTTGTTCTGTGGATTTACGTTGGCAAAGAGGCAAACCCCATTAAAACCAGCACCCTCAGCGGAGTACAGGTGGTATTCAGCGGCCTGGAAAAGCTGGAGGAGCGGGGCCTGATGATCTCGGAGGGGGCAGACCAGACCGTGGCCCTGCGGATCCTCACCCGGAAGGATGTGTGGACCCGCCTGAACCAGGGCGAGACCACGGTGACCATTGATGTGTCCGGCATCACCGAGCCGGGGGAGCAGAGCATCAGCATTACCTCCCGCAATATCAGCTATCCCCGCTCCATTACCGCCACCGACTCCATTGATTTGCAGTATACCAGTCCCGGAGCGGTGTCCTTCACCGTTTCCAAGTGGGACAGCAGACAGGTGGAGGTACGGGGGGTCTTTGAGGGCAGCATCGCCGACGGCTATCAGCGGGGCGAGTTCTCCATGGCGCCGGAGAAGGTGACGGTCAGCGGTCCCCAGGAGCTGGTAGAGCAGATTGACTACGCCAAGGTGACGGTGACCCAGACGGATATGAATACCACGTACAGCCAGGACACCACCTATACCCTGATTGATTTCGAGGGAAATATTCTGTACGACAGCGAATTGGTCACAGACCCGGAGACGGTGCTGGTCACCCTGCCGGTGGAGAAGCTGAAGGAAGTGGAGCTGACGGTGGATGTGATTCCCGGCGGCGGCGCCACGGCGGATGACGCGAAGATTGAGATTGAGCCCAGGAGCATTATGGTGTCGGGCAGCGACGCGGATCTGGAGAATCTGGACAGCGTCAGCCTGGGCGAAATCAACCTGGCCAACGTATTCGGTTCTTTGACCCAGTCTCTGCCCATCCAGCTGGATTCCGCGCTGACCAATGTCAGCGGCATTACGGAGGCTCAGGTGACGGTGACCATCCAGGGGCTGACCACCAAAATCCTCCAGGCCAACAACATCAGCTTTATCAACAAGCCGGACGGCTATGTGCCGGAGGCAGTGACCCAGTCCTGCAGCGTGCAGATCCGTGGGACCGAGGAGGCGGTGGAGGCGGTGACATCCTCCCAGCTGCGGATTGTGGCCGACCTGTCCCAGGTAGAGCTGTCCACTGGCAGCCAGACCATCCCGGTCAAGGTTTATTTGGACGGCAGCAGCGAAGTGGGTGTGGTGGGAGAGTACAATATTGTGGTCTCCATTACCAGAGAATAGCAAAAGGTGATACCATGATTCAAACAGCAAAAGTAACTCGAGTTCTGGATAACGGCACTGCGGAGGTGGCGGTGAAGCGCCAATCCGCCTGCGGCCATGACTGTTCCAAATGCGGCGGCGGGTGCAGTGAGCTGATGGTCAGCTCCACCGTGTCCGTAATGGCCGCCAACCCAGTGCGCGCCATGCCGGGGGATATGGTGCGGGTGGAGTCCTCCACCGGCGGCGTTCTGAAGGCCGCTGTGGTGGTCTACCTGGTACCCTTCCTCCTGTTTTTCCTGGGCTATTTTCTCTGCGCGGCGGCCCAGTTGGGCGGCGGCATCAGTGCCGCCGTGGGGGGTATTGGCTTTGCGGTGGGGGTACTGCTTGCGGTGCTTCTGGACCGGCAGGTCCGCCGGGACCGCTCCATTACCTTCTGTATCACCGCCATCAATCCCCAGGACTGATGTTTGGCTATGTGCGTCCTTACCGGGATGAGCTGAAGGTGCGGGAGCAGCGGGACTATGAGGCGCTGTATTGCGGCCTGTGCCGGGCGCTGGGCCGGCGGCACGGCTTTCTGGCCCGCCTGTTTCTCAATTACGATTTTACCTTCCTGGCCATGCTGCTGGACGGGGACAAGCCGGAGCTGGAGCGGCATCCCTGTCCCGCCCGGCTGTGGTGCCGGAAAAAAGCCTGTGCGGTCAGCAGTGGAGTGGATGCCGCCGCCGACGCGGGTACGATTCTGACCTACTGGAAGCTGCGGGACACGGTGGCGGACGGCCCTTTCTGGAAGCGGACAGGGGCGCGGCTGCTGTCCTGGCTGCTTCGGCGCAGCTACCGCCGGGCGGCGGCCAGCCGGCCGGATTTTGATGGGGCGGTACGGGAGAATCTGGCACAGCTCCAGGCCCTGGAGCAGGCGCATTGCCCCTCCCTGGACCAGACGGCGGATACCTTTGCCAGAATTCTGGCCGCCGCCCCAGGGGATGGAAACGATTCCGCCCGTACCCGAGCCCTGGAGCAGCTGCTTTACCACGTGGGACGCTGGATCTACCTGGTGGATGCCTGGGATGATTTGTGGGAGGATAGGCGGCAGGGGAGCTACAACCCGATTTCCGCCCGCTTTCCGGGACAAGAGCAGGAAAACCGGGAATATCTGCGCACCACCCTGCGCCATTCCCTGAACCTGGCCCGCTCCGCCATGGTGCTACTGGAGCTGGGCCACTGGCAGGGAACGGTGGAAAATGTTTTGTATCTGGGTCTTCCCGCGGTGGAGGAACTGGTTGTTACCGGCCGATGGCAGGCCGTCAATCATGGGGACAGGAGACAGAGTACATGAGCGATCCGTATAGCGTTTTGGGTGTCAAGCCGGATGCCAGTGATGAGGAAATCAAGCGTGCCTACCGTGAGCTGGCGCGGAAGTACCATCCCGACAACTATCAGAATAATCCTCTGGCCGACCTGGCGGAAGAGAAGATGAAGGAAATCAACCAGGCCTATGACACCATCACCCGCATGCGCAGCGGCGGAGGCGGAGGAAGTGCCGGCGGCTATCGCAGCCAGAGTGCCTATCAGGGAAGCTATCAGCAACAGCAGCAGCGGTACAGCGGCAGTACCGGCAGCCTGTATTCCCAGGTGCGTCAGGCCATCAACATGGGGGATATCAGCCGGGCGGAGCAGCTGCTGCGCAGTGCCCCCAGCCAGGATGCGGAGTGGCACTTCCTCTCTGGCTCCATTGCCTACCGGAAGGGTTGGCTGGACGAGGCCACCCAGCATTTTCAGATGGCCTGCAACATGGACCCCTCCAATGGCGAGTACCGGCAGGCGCTGATGATGATGCGCCAGGGGGGGCAGGCATACCGGCCCTACGGCTATGGAGGGGGAATAGACTCCTGCGATTTGTGTACCGCCTGTATGTGCCTCAACTGCCTCTGCGGCGGCTGCGGCGGGTACTGAGCCATGGGCAGACAGCAGGGCCGGAGGGGCGCCGGCCGGGTGGCGCTGGTGGGGATGGTGACTGCGCTTTCCCTGGCGTTTCTCTATTTGTCCGCGATTTCTCCCACTGTCCGTCTGGGCCTTGTGGCCGTTGCCGGTGTATTCCCCGCCGGCGCGGTAATCTCCGCCGGCCTGGGTGCGGGCTTTTT
>CALWOL010000028.1 GCA_944383135.1 uncultured Flavonifractor sp. | reverse complement strand
CTCCGTCCGGGTCACCCTGGGGGAGTGTTTCGGGATGCCCATCGGCACAAACGTGGAGGGGAAGATGGTCACCGCTCTGCGCCGTCTGGGCTTTGACAAGGTGTTCGATGTGGACACCGCCGCCGATTTCACCATCATGGAGGAGGGCACCGAGTTCCTCCACCGGCTGCGCAACGGCGGCAAGCTGCCTCTGATCACCTCCTGCTCTCCCGGCTGGATTCGCTACATGGAGCAGCACGCCCCGGAGATGATGGCCAACGTATCCACCTGCAAGTCCCCCCAGCAGATGTTTGGCTCCCTGGTCAAGACCTATTACGCCGAGATGGCGGGCATTGACCCGGACGACATTTTTGTGGTGTCCATCATGCCCTGTACCGCCAAGAAGTACGAGGTCCGCCGGGAGGAGCAGCGGCTGCCCAACGGCTGCCTGCCGGTGGACGTCTCCCTCACTACCCGGGAGCTGGGCCGGATGATTACCCAGGCGGGTATGCTCTTCGACCACCTGCCCGACGGGGAATTTGACGAGATGCTGGGCTTTTCCACCGGCGCCGCCGCCATCTTCGGCGCCTCCGGCGGCGTGATGGAGGCCGCCCTGCGCACCGTGGTGGAGGAGCTCACCGGCGGCGACATGGCCCCCATGGAGTACCATGAGGTCCGTGGCATGGAAGGGGTCAAGGAGGCCAGCTATGAGCTGCCCGGCTGCACGGTGCGGGTGTGCGTGGCCTCCGGCCTGCACAATGTGAAGGTGGTGCTGGACGGCATCCGGGATGGCTCCCTGCAATACGACTTTGTGGAGTTCATGGCCTGCCCCGGCGGATGCATCAACGGCGGCGGCCAGCCCATCCAGCACGCCGACGTGCGCAACTTCACCGACATCAAGGCCCTCCGGGCCGCCGCCCTGTACCAGCAGGACGAGGATATGGAGTACCGCCGCAGCCACAAGAATCCGGTGGTTCAGACGGTGTACCACTCCTACCTGGGAGAGCCCGGCGGCCACAAAGCCCACGAGCTGCTCCACTGCACCTATATCAAGCAGAAGCGCTACCGGGTGTAACGCGGAAAAAAGTCCGGTCCCGTCTGGGACCGGACTTTTTTCATTTGGAGCGGCTGAGCTTGATGCAGGTCAGGCAGTAGGTCACCTGGAGCGCCCCGAAAACGATCAGCACCATCAGGACAGGGAGCAGACCGATGCCCAGCAGTATCGCTGAGCTTACCGGAATGCCCCAGGGCACCACCGCGCCCAGCAGCCCCGCCAGACCCTCCGCCGCCCGGTCGGCCAGGCCGGAGAAGCCGGCGATGCTCACCAGAAAGCCGCCCGCGCCCCCCAACAGGGCAAAGAGCAGCACCGTACCGAAAAACCTGGGCAGTGCCTTCCGATTTTCCCGCGCAACCTGATCCCTCATCTCAATTCTCCTCCTCATAGCTGAAAATATCCTCCACAGTGACGCCGCATAGCCTGGCCAGCTTCAGGGCCAGGGTGACGGAGGGGGAGTAATCCCCCCGCTCAATCTGGCTGATGGTCTGCCGGGACACCCCAGCCATGCGGCCCAGCTCCTGCTGGTTGACCCCAAGCCGGGCCCGGTGCTCCTTCAGCCGGTTGTACAGTGGCATGGTGTCTCACTCCTTACACTTGACAACTATCCATGTCAGAATGACAACTATCCTTGTCAAATACAGCATGGCATTGACAAGGAAACTTGTCAAGAGGAAAGTGAAAAAAAGACCGGCTCCGAAGAGCCGGTCTTGGTATGGGGAGGGTCTCAGCCGGCATTGCCCGAACCGGGGCCGGCTGTATCGGCGGTGAGGGTGAGCACGCCGTTGGCCTCAACGGCCTGGATGCCCAGCAGGGTATTGATGCCCTCCACGGTGACATAGTAGTTGCCGCCCAGCACATTCTGCACCAGGATGGCGTCAATCAGGTGGGAGTTGCCGTCGGCGCTGATGGCCAGGGATATGGGAGTGCCCTGAATGGGCATCTGCTCCGGCATGGCCATGGGACGGTCGGTATAGGGGGTGTTCAAATCCACCGCAGCGGACTTGAGCCAGACCGGCCGGAACTGGGCTGTGGTGCCGCTGAAGGCGGTGGCCAGATCCCGCAGACGGTAGTAAATGGTGCCGTCCGCGTCCACGGCGGTGGCGGCGGAATAGAGCACCCCGTTGACGATGACATTGTTGGGCTGATTGAGGTTGATGCTCTTGTTATAGGGGGTGGCCAGCTGGCCGGAATTGACCTTCTCGAGATAGGCGGCCCGCTCCGGGCTGTCCGTCTGGAGGTCCACGCCGGTAATCTTCCAGTTGTTGTCCACCACAGGCTCCAAGGGGTCGTGCTGGGCCAGATAGGCCACCAGCATATCCCGCACGGAGGCGGAGGACTCCCACTCCTTCTCGCCGGAGATGATGCCCTCGTTTTTCAGGCCGGTGTAGCGGTAGTCGTTGACGCACAGTGTGAGGGTCATCCCGTCGGTGAGCGGCTGGCCGTTGAAGGTCACGTTCTCAATGCGCTCCCCGGCGGGCTTGGACAGATTGACCTCATAATTCAGCCCGCAGAAGTGGTCGTGGAGGTAGGCGGCCTTGTCGGGATTGAAGGAGATGTTGATATCCCCCGGCTGCCATTGGTTCCAGCACTCCGCGGCCCACTCCATGTAGGCCTTCATCTCCGCGCCGGTCACCTTCACGGTGTACAGCACGTTGGGGTATTTGTAGATGTCGAACATGTTGCCGTAGTTCAAATCGCCCTTTTTCAGGTCGCTGGTGTCCTTGAACAGCGCCACGGCGGTGACGTCGGCCCCGGAGTTTTCCAGCTGGACGGTGCCGATGAGGTCGATGACGGCGGTGTCCATAATCCGCCCGGCGGGGATACCGGCAATCTCATTGGCGGGCTGGAAATCGGCGGCGGCGTGGCCCAGCACATTGTCCTGGATGAAGGACACGGTCTTTTCCTGGGCGGTCTTGATGGCGGCTACGTCCCGCAGCCCCTGGTCGGGGGCCACGTCGGCCATGGAGACGGTGGTCACGGTAGCGGCGGTAATCTCCTTGGCGGCGTTGAGGGTCAGGTCATAGCGCACCACCTCGCCGGCGTTGTTCTTGGTCTCGCCCACGGGGATGGGGCCGTCGTTGCTGATGTAGGTGGTGTGGGTGTGGCCCAGTTGGAGCACATCCACCTCCGGGCACTTGTCCAGAATGGTCTGGGCGGCGTCGGAGCCGTCGGTGGAGTACTCCGCCGCCAGACCGGCGTGGGCGGAGACCATGATGACGTCGGCCTTGTCCCCGATCTCCCGGATGCAGGCGGCCACCGCGTCGGCCATGGGCTCAAAGGTCAGCTCGGACACGCCCTGCTTGGTGCCGTCCCAGCGGGGGATGTTGGGGGTGTCCACGCCGATGATGGCCACCTTCACCCCGCCCCGCTCCACAATGGTGTAGCCCGCGCCGGTGAGATAGCTGCCGTCGGCATTCTTGATGTTGGCCGCCAGCACCGGCATATCGGCCTGGGCCAGGATGGATTTCAGGGTGTCCACCCCAAAGTTGAACTCGTGGTTGCCCAGCACCCAGGCGTCATACCCCATGTAGTTCAGGGCGGCGGGTACCGGATGGTCCTTGGTATCCTTGGAGTACAAATCGTCGGTCATAATGGTGCCCTGGATGGTATCCCCCGCGTCCACCAGAATGGTGTTGGGGTTTTCCTGCCGCACCTGGGTTACGTAGGTGGAGATGCGGGCCAGACCGTCCCCGCTGCTTTCCTTCATGTCCTCGTAGGAATAGCCCCAGATGTTGCCGTGGGTATCCGAGGTGCCGAGAATCACCAGATGGGTCTCCCCCTCCGCCGCCAGCGCGGGGAGAACCAGGGAGAGCGCCACGGCAAGACTCAGCGCCGCGGACAGGATTTTGCGCAGCTTCTGCTTTCCCATATGGACAGCTCCTTTCTATTATTTCGGGTATCGTAATCATACCATGCGAAAGGGTTTCTGTCGATATATTTAGGCACAATTAATAAAATCGAAAGAAATAGCTGTAAGGAAATTGTAAATTACGCTTGTTTCTCCAGAGCTTCCAGGCCGGCCTCCACCGCCTGGGTGAGGGCCTCGGCAAAGGTGGGATGGGGGCGCACCGGCCGGAGCAGATGTTCCGCCGTCAGGCCCAGGGTGACCGCCAGGGTGAGCTCCGAAATCAAATCGGAGGCCCGGTAGCAGCACAGCTGGGCGCCCAGCAGGGTGTGGCTGTCCCGGTGGAACACCAGCTTCACAAAGCCCCGCTTGCCCCCCTCGATGAGGGTACGGCCGTTGCCGCCCAGCACGCACTTGCCGCTCACCGCCGGGATGCCCTGAGCCCTGGCCTCGTCCAGGGTCAGGCCCACCTGGGCCAGCTCCGGCTGGGTGTACACGCAGGAGGGGATGGGGGAGATGCCCCGGCGGGGGACCATCCCCAGCAGCAGGTCGGCCACCGCCTCGCCCTCCGCCTCCGCCTTGTGGGCCAGCATGGCCCCGCCGATGGCGTCCCCAATGGCGTAAATGGAGGGAATGGAGGTGCGGAAGAGCTGGTCCACCTTCAAAAAGCCGTGGGTCAGGACGGGGGCCTCGCAGGCGAACAGGTTGGCGGTGGCGGGCCGCCGCCCGGCGGCCACCAGCACCGTATCTGCCGCCAGCACCTGTTCGGTTTCCTTGTGGGTGAAGCGGACGGCGGGGCCGGGGACGATTTCCGCCACCGAAGCGCCGGTGTACACCGTCACGCCCAGCCTTTTCAGCTCCATGGTCAGGCTCTGGGACAGCTCCCGGTCCAGGTTGGCGATGAGCCGGTCCAGGGCCTCCACGATGGTGACCCTGCACCCGGCGGAGGCCCACACCCAGGCCAGCTCCACGCCGATGACCCCGCCGCCGATGATGAGCAGCCGGTCCCGGGGCCGGATGTCCTCCAGCAGACCGTCGCTGGTGACCACCCCGGGCAAATCCATCCCCGGAAGGGGGAGCAGGGCGGGGTAGGAGCCCACGGCCACAAGAAGAGAGGTGCCCTCCCACGGGACCCCGTCGGAGGTGCGCACCGTGTGGGGGCCGGTAATCACGGCCTGGGCGGGAACCACCTCCACCTTGGCGGCCTTTAGCTGCTTTTCCATGCCGGAGCGGAGGGCGGCCACCACCGTCTCCTTTTCCGCGGCCAGCGCGGACCAGTCGCACCCCGGCCCGGCTCCGTGGAGGAGGGCCTTAGTGGGGATGCACCCCCGGTTCAGGCAGGTGCCCCCCACCTGCCGGGCCTCGAAGAGAGCCACCGACAGGCCGCCTTTGGCGGCCCGGAGGGCCGCGGCGCAGCCGCCGGGCCCTCCGCCTATAATCAGCAGGTCATGCATACTCAGCCCTCCGGAAAGACATACCGCACCACCGGATGGCGGGCGGCGGCGGTCTCATCCGGGCGGCCCACCACGGTGGAGTGGGGGGCGGCGTGGAGAGTCTCCGGCGCCTCCTGTGCCCGGCGGAGAATCTCCGCCAGCACCTCCGCCGCCTGGTCCAGGGTTTCGGGGGTCTCGGTCTCGGTGGGCTCGAACATCAGCGCCTCATGGACGATGAGGGGGAAGTACATGGTGGGCGGATGGATGCCGTCGTCCAGCATGGCCTTGGCCACGTCCAGGGCGGACACCCCCGTCTGCTTTTTCATCCCCTCCAGGGTGAGAACAAACTCGTGCATACACAGCCCGGGGAAGGCGGCGGTGTAGCCCGCCTCCTCCAGCCTGCGCTTGAGGTAGTTGGCGTTGAGCACCGCCCCCCGGGCGGCCTCCGCCGGGCCGGTGCTTCCCAGGCGCATCAGGTAGGTCAGGGCCTTGATGACCACCAGGAAGTTGGCGTGGAAGGCCCGCACCTGGCCGATGGACTGCTCCCCGCCGTTGCCGCACAGGGCGGAGCCGGGGAGGAAGGGGGCCAGAAATTCCTTGCAGCCCACCGGGCCGCTGCCCGGGCCGCCGCCGCCGTGGGGGGTGGCGAAGGTCTTGTGGAGGTTCAGGTGGCACACGTCGAAGCCCATGTCCCCGGGACGGGCCACCCCCATCACCGCGTTCAGGTTGGCCCCGTCATAGTACACCAGGCCGCCGGCCTCATGGACAATTCTGGTAATCTCCAGAATTTCCCGCTCAAACAGCCCCACGGTGTTGGGGTTGGTGAGCATCAGACCCGCCGTGTCCGGGCCGCAGGTGGCCTTCAGGGCCTCCAAATCCACCAGCCCCTCGGCGGTGGAGGGGATGTTGCGGACGGTAAAGCCCGCCATGGCCGCCGAGGCCGGATTGGTGCCGTGGGCGGAGTCGGGCACCAGGATAACCTTACGCCCGGTATCCCCCCGGTGGACGTGGTAGGCCTTGATGAGCAGCAGGCCGGTAAATTCCCCGTGGGCGCCGGCGGCGGGCTGGAGGGTCACCCGGTCCATGCCGGTGATGCGGCACAGGGCGTACTCCGTCTGGGCCATAGCCAGCAGGCAGCCCTTGACGGTATGGGCGGGCTGGAGGGGATGGATGGCGGTAAAGCCGGGCAGGGCGGCCATATCCTCGGCCAGCTTGGGGTTATATTTCATGGTGCAGGAGCCCAGGGGATAGAAGCCGTCGCACACCCCGAAGGCCCGGCGGGCCAGGGCCTGGTAGTGGCGGGACAGATCGCTCTCCCCGATTTCCGGCAGGCGGGGGGCCTGCTTCCGGGCAAATTCCTCCGGCACCGGGCATTCCGGCACGTCCAGGGGGGGCAGCAGATCCGTGCCCCGGCCGGGACGGCTGCGCTCAAAAATCAATTCCATATGCCCAGCACCTCCTTCACAATGGCTGCCGCCGCGTCCAGCTCCTCCCGGGTCTGCTTTTCGGTGACGCACCACAGCAGACCATCCTTTAGGGGCAGGCCGCCCAGGATGCCCTTGGCCTCCAGCCCTGCCAGCACGTCGGCGGGGCCCCGCAGGTCGGTGACAAATTCATGGAAGAAGGGGCCGGGGAAGCGCAGGCGCACCCCGGGCAGGGCGCACAGCTTGTCGGCCAGGTAGTGGGCCTTGGCATAGCACTGCTCGCCCACCTGCTTCAGACCGCCCGGCCCCAGCATGGACAGATACACCGAGGCGGTGAGGGCGCACAGGGCCTCATTGGAGCAGATGTTGGAGGAGGCCTTTTCTCGGCGGATGTGCTGTTCCCGGGCCTGCATGGTGAGCACGAAGGCCCGGCGGCCCTCCTGGTCGGCGGTCTGACCCACAATGCGGCCGGGCAGCTTGCGCATCATGGCCTGGGTGGTGGCCATAAAGCCCAGATAGGGGCCGCCCCAGGACAGGGGCAGGCCCAGAGGCTGGCCCTCCCCCACGGCGATGTCCGCCCCCCAGGCGGCGGGCGGCTCCAGCACCCCCAGGGTGATGGGGTTCACCCCGGCAATGAGCTTGGCGCCCCCGGCGTGGGCGGCGGCGGCCAGGGCAGCGCCGTCCTCCAGCAGGCCGTAGAAGTTGGGCTGCTGGAGGTAGACGCAGGCGGTCTGGTCATCCACCAGGCCGGTGAGATCGGTGCGCCCGTCCTTCACCGGGGTCACCACCACCTCGGTGTCCGCCCCGAAGCAGTAGGTCTGGATGGTGGCGATGACATCGGGATGGGCGGCGCCGGAGACGATGGCCTTGGTCCGCTTCCGGTCCCGGCACATGGCCACCCCCTCCGCGGCGGCGGAGGCGCCGTCGTACACCGAGGCGTTGGCGGCGTCCATGCCGGTGAGCTCGCAGATCATGGTCTGGAACTCAAAAATGGACTGGAGCACCCCCTGGCTGATTTCCGCCTGATAGGGGGTGTAGGCGGTGACAAACTCCTCCTTGGACGCAATGCGGCCCACGGCGGCGGGGATGAAGTGGTCATAGGCTCCGGCGCCCCGGAGGATGGTGGAGAAGCGGACATTCTGGGCGGCCAGGTCCTCCATGGCCCGGCGGACCTCCAGCTCGCTCTTGGGGGCGGGCAAATCCAGGGGAGCGTCCAGATACACCTGGTCGGGAATGTCCCGGTACAGCGCCCGGGGACCGCTCAGCCCCAGCAGCTCATATTGCCGCGCCCGTTCCTCCGGGGCGGCGGGCAGGTATCCTCCCATCTCACTCCTCCTGGGCACAGTGTGCCTCGTAGGCGGCGGCATCCAGCAGCTCTTCCTCACCGGTGAGGCTCTCCACCTTGATCAGCCAGGCCCCGTAGGGGTCCTCGTTCACCAGGGCGGGGTTGTCCAGCAGCTCCTCATTGACCTCCGCCACCACGCCGGACACCGGGGAGATGACGTCGGACACCGCCTTCACCGACTCCACATCGCCAAAGGCCTCCCCGGCGTTCACCGGGTCCCCGGGCTGGGGCAGGTTGACAAACACGATGTCGCCCAGGGCGTGCTGGGCAAAGTCGGTGAGGCCCACCGTGGCCACGCCGCCGTCCACCAGCAGCCACTCGTGGGATTTGGTGTACTGAAGCTCATTGGGGATGTTCATTGCGATTACCTCCTATAATAAATGAATTTATGATTCCCTTTTGTAGAATGGAGTTTTCACCACTTCCGCCGCCACCCTGCGGCCCCGGACGTCCACCTCCACCACGGTGCCCGGTTCCTTGTAGGCTACGTCCACCATGGCCATGGCCATGGCCTGGCCCAGCCAGGGGCAGTGGGTGCCGGAGGTGACGGTGCCAATCTGCTTTGCGCCGTCATACACCGGGCACTCCTCCCGGGCGATGCCCCGGCCGGTGATTTTCAGCCCCACCCGGCGGCGGGACACCGGCCGGGCCCCCTCCAGGGCGGCCTTGCCGATAAACTCCGGCTTATCCAGCTTGACAAAAATGCCCAGAACCGCCTCGTAGGGGTTGATGGAGGGGGAGAGCTCATGGCCGTACAGGGGCATGGCGGCCTCCAGCCGCAGGGTGTCCCGGGCCCCCAGGCCGCAGGGAATGAGGCCGAAGGGGCGGCCCGCCTCCAGCAGGGCGTCCCACAGAGCGGGGGCGTCCGCCGGGGCGCAGTACAGCTCAAAGCCGTCCTCCCCGGTGTAGCCCGTCCGGGACACCATGCAGGCCATATCCGCCACCCTGCCCCGGAGCACGGCGCTGTAATTCTTCTCCGGGATGTCGCCGGTGAGGGTGCGCAGGATTTCCTCCGCCCTGGGGCCCTGGAGGGCCAGCTGGGCCACCTGGTCCGAGCAATCCTCCATGGCGCAGTCCCCGGTGAGATGGCCGGCAATCCAGGCGGCGTCCTTGTCCTTGTTGGCGGCGTTGACCACGATGAAATATTCCGCGTCGCTCACCTTGTACACAATCAGGTCATCCACCACACCCCCGTCCTCATAGCACATGGGGGAGTAGCGGGCCTGCCCGGCATACATGCCGGAGAAGTCGTTGGTCATCAGATGGTTTACGTTGGCCAGGGCGTCCGCCCCCCGGAGCACCAGCTCCCCCATGTGGGATACGTCAAACAGGCCGCAGGCCGAGCGCACCGCCTTGTGCTCGGCGATGACACCGGAGTACTGTACCGGCAGCAGCCAGCCGGCGAAGGGGACAATCTTGCCCCCGGCCGCCACGTGCCGCTCATAGAGCGGGGTTTTCCTTTCCATCTCCAATCCCTCCTTTTTTGTCGGCAAAAAAGCGCATGGCAAATAGGCCATGCGCCTCTGTCCTGGTTACCTGAGAGTTTTGCCCCCGTCGGCGCGGGCATGAGCCCGCTTTCCAGAGTTCCGTCGGGGATTGGTCCTTCTGCCTGAGAGATCACTGCGCTGCCCCTTCGGCGGCGGCCTGTGCCGCGCTCTCCCAATCCCGTCATCCGGCTTGATGAACTTGTGAGTTTTCTTCTACATCCAGTATAGGGGAGCGGGGTGGAAAAGTCAACCGCCAGTTTCCCGGCCCACCGCACAGGCAAAAAGACACCGGGGCTTTCGGGAAAGCCCCGGTGTCCTTTTACACTTTCCAGAGGGTCCGCAGCTCCCGCCAGCCCTTTTTCCACGCCTTATGGGCAAAATCGCGGGCCAGCCGGCAGGGATAGGCCAGAGGCATCAGCCGGGGGTGGCGCAAAAAGAAGGGGGCAAACTTTCCGCACCAGAGCTCCAGGTAGTCCCGCCGGGGGAAGAGGCGCCGGCACAGGTAGCGCAGCCTGGCGCCCGCGCCGCGCTTCCCGCCGCCGTCCAGCGCGGAGCGCAGCTTGTTCTCCAGCAGATGTTGGCCGGTGCCGTAGGTGCCGGAGGCGAGACAGTATGCCAGCAGCTCCCGTTCCGCATCGGTCAGCGGCCGGGGCTTCCCGAAAAGCCCTTCCGCCAGGGCCTGGGTCTGAGAGACGAAGTCCCCCATGCCCATTTTGCGGCTTTCGGCGTCAAGATAGGCCCAGTCCAGGCTGTTTTCTCTGGCCCGGGAAAAGACCCAACAGTTTACCAGAGAGCGCAGCCCGGTGCCGCCCCAGCAAAAATGCTTATAGATATGGGCCATCATGTACAGGAAGAAGTCCTCCTGGGAGAACCTGCGTCCGTACCTGGTCCCCTCCAGGGGGAGAAAACGCTCCTCAACGTGCTCCAGGTAGTCCCGCCACTGGGGATAGGCCCTGACATCAAAGAGCGCGCTGTGTATCTCAAAATTGAAGATGGGGGGCTTGTGGTAATCGTCATGGATGCCCTGGCCGTACTGGACCGCCTCGTACCCCCGGGCCGTGAACCACTGGCGGATTTGGGAGCGGTACGCGCAATCCATGAGGATGTCGTTGTCCGCCATCTCCCGCATACCCAGCTTGGGATAATCCTCCTGCAGCAGAATTCCTTTCAGAGGGAGATACCAGATGCCCTCCGCCTCGCACCAGTCCAGCAGAGCCTTCCGTTCCGCGGCAAAGAGCAGCGCGCCGCGGAACGCTGCCTCCCGCGCTTCCTTCCACCCCTCGGGGAGCCGGTGGGCGGGGGGCTTTCCGTCCCAGGCGGATTCCAGGGCGGTGTATACCAGGGCGGAGAGGGAGTGCAGGCGGCTGTACCGGTACAGCTGGGGCAAATCCATCCGCTCCACCCGGGCCAGCTCAGGCTTTTCTCCATCCAGGCCGCAGCGGATGAGGTAGAGCAAATCCTCCAGAGTGTGGGGGGACAAGGGGGTATCAGACATGGGAGTTTTCCTCCTTTCCCCGGGCCGCCACCCGGCAGCCCTCCTCTGAAAATTCCACCACCGTGTCGCAGATGGAGAGTACCTGGGGGCGGTGGGTGACCACCACCACGGTTTTGCTGGTCATCCGGCGCAGGCTGCTCAGCAGCCGCCGCTCCGTCTCCTCGTCCAGGGCGCTGGTACACTCGTCCAGCATCAGGATGGGGTGGTCGGAGAAGATGGCCCGGGCAACGGCCAGGCGCTGCATCTGTCCCTCGGACAGGCCGGCCCCCCGCTCGCCCAGCAGGGTGTCCGCCCCGTGCTCCAGCTGCCGGACAAAGTCCCCGGCGCAGGCCACCTCCAGCGCCCACCAGAGCCGGTCCTCGTCCCCGGCCTGGCCGGGGTGGGCCAGGGAGACAATCTCCCGGATGGTGCCGCTCATCAGATGGTTGCCCTGGGGCACGTAGGCAAACAGGCGCTGCCAGCCGGCGTCCAGCGGCACCCGCTCCCCGTTCAAAATCAGGTAGCACTGCCCGGCGTCCAGGGGGTACAGGCCCATCAGCAGCTTGAGCACGGTGCTCTTGCCGCAGCCCGAGCTGCCCACAAAGGCCACATACTCCCCCTTCCGGATTTCCAGATCCAGTCCGGACACCACCACGGGCATTTCGGCCTTGTCCCGGGCGCCTGTCGGGGGGAAGTAGGTAAACACCGCCCGGGCCAGTCCCAGGCCGGTGAGGGTATCGGCGTAGCGGGCGCAGACCTCCTCCAGGGGGCGGGGCTGTCCCCCTCCGGGGCGGGGAAGGCCTCCGCCTCCAGCAGCCGCTCGGCACTGGCCAGCATGGCATAGGTCCGGGGCAGATAGCCGGAGATGCTGGCGAAGGGCGCCTGGACCTGGCTGATGAGCTGAAAGACCGCCGTAAAGGTGCCGTAGCTCATGGTGCCCGCCAGAATGCCGAAGCCGCAGAGCACGGCGCCCAGCAGGCAGGCGCCGTTCATCACCGCCCCAAAGCCCACATTGCACAGGTTGGAGAAGGCATTGCGCCGTATGCGGGCCCGGCGGTGGTCCTCCATCCGGACAGCGGCGTCCTGCTCCGTCTGCTCCTCCACGGCGTAGCTGCGCACCACCAGCAGGCTGCCCAGGGTCTCCTGCAAAAAGCTGCGCAGAGCCCCGTCTTTTTCCTGAATGACCTTGTGCAAAGCCTTCATCTTTTTGCGGAATCCGGTGGAAAAGAGAAGCATACTTGCCCCGGCGGGGATGACCAGCCAGAGGAACCGGGGCTCCAGCAGGGTAATGGCCCCCACCGCGCCCACCAGGCGCACCCCCATGCCGCAGGCCCCCGGGAGGATTTCCGTCAGGCCGTTGGCCACCACCTGGGTGTCGCTGGTGAGCCGGTTCATCCACTCCCCCGAGTGGACGGCGGTCACCGAGGCGTAGCTGCGTGTGAGCAGCCGGTGGTACAAAAACTGCTTGAAGCGGTTTTCCAGCCTGCTGCGGGTGGACTCCGCCAAAAAGCGCTGGGCCGCCCGCAGGGCCAGATGGAGGCAGAGCAGCGCCCCCAGCAGCACCGCCGCCTGAACGAAGCCCTTCCGGTTGCCCGCCACCGCCGCGTCCACAATGGCCCGCAGCAGCAGGGCGTACCCCACCACGCACACACCGGCGGCCACCTGCACCGCCAGCAGCAGAAAGATACCCCACCGGGTGGAGCCGGCGGTATGGTACAGAAAGGCCAGGGTGTGGGTACGTTTCATTTTTTCTTCATCCTTCCGCGGCACTTGTACGCCGCCCACCGCAGGGGGTAGAGGCCGTTCCACAGGGCCACATAGCTCCGGTAGAGGGGGTGGGTCACCGAAAAGTGCCGTCCCTTGCGGTAGATTTCCGTCACCACCCCCAGCACCCACTCCCGGGGCACCTGTTCCAGTCCGCAGCGGTTGTCGCCCCGGGTGTAGTAGTACCGGTCGTCGGCGGAGATGATGCGGTGCAGGATAAACGTTCCGTCCGGCCGGCGGTAGAGAGGCAGGTCGCCGGGCTTCAGCGGCCGGTCGGTCCGCCGCACTACCACCCGGGAGGCGCGGTGGCGGAGCAGCGGCTCCATGCTGTCCCCGTTGGTAAAGCAGACCACCGGCTTGCCGGACAGCACCTGCCGGAGCAGGGGGGAGTCGCCGTTATTCATCCAGAAAGCCCTCGTCTCTGAGCCGCAGTACCATCTGGTGAACATCGGCGGCAATCCGCTCCCGGGGCGCGTCATACCGCTGGGCCATGGCGTCCACAATGGCCTGCTCCGTGGTGGGGTGCTGAAGCTGCTCAAAGATAAAGCTGGCGGTGGCGTTGTTGCGAATCAGACCGTTGAATACCCGGGCGGCGGGGCCGCTGGCCACCACCATGGTCTCCCTGCCGTCGGGATGGATGAGAAAACCGTCTTTCAGTTTCATGGTCAAAGCTCCTTTTGTGTCAGGGTGCGGCAGGCCAGCCGGGCCGCCTGGGGGGAGATGGTGCACCCCATCTCATACACCGGCACCCGGGCCAGCTCCCGGAGCAAATCCAGACTGTGCAGCAGGCCCTGGGGGCTGTCCACCCGGTGGGTCTGGCCCATAAGGCGGGGAAAGGCCTCCCGGGGGGAGAGGGGGCGGATGGTGTTTTCCCCAACCTGACGGAGGAGCAAAATCCCCGCCAGGGGGGCGTGCATGTTGGTCTGGAGGTTGTCCTTGCCGCCCCAGGGGGTGCCGTACACCGTCACCTGGCCGGGGGAGATGTGGAGCAGGGGCTTGTCGTCGTTAATCATGGTCACCTGATCCCCAAATTCCTCCCGCCACAGCCGGGCGTGGGTGGATTTTCCGGTGCCGCTGGGGGCGGCGAAGAGGTACCCCTTCCCCCCAAAGGCCAGGGCCGAGCCGTGGAAGAGCACCACGTCCTCCGCCGCCAGCCGTTCGCAGATCTGGCGGTAGATGGCCAGACTCTCCAGGTAGCCCGGCGGGTAATTCTTCCCCTCCGGGTTTTCCCGGGCGAGGTCCGCCTCCCCCGCCTCCGCCACCCATTCTGGTGCCCGCCGGGTGAGATACGCTCCGCAGAGGGCGGGCAGATAGCGGTAGCGGCAGCGCACCCCAATGGGGTGGCCCGCCAATTCCATCACAAACATCCGCTCACTCCGCCGGCACGAAGGGCAGCTCGATGACGCCGCTCTCCGCCGCGCTGCCGCCGCCGCTTTGCTCCGGCGGCTGGGAGGATGTCCCGCCGCCGGCGCCGGGGGCGGGGGTCTGGCTGGAGGCGGGGGCCGGAGCAGACGTGGGCGCGGCGCCGGGCGCAGACGTTGGGGCGGGGGCCGGGGTGGACGCGGGTGCGGCGCTCCCGGTCACGGGAGCGGGCTCATTTTCCTGGCCGCCGCCGGCCTCTCCCTGGGCGGGGGCGTCCTGGACAGGGGAGGGGGCCGTCACCAGGGGCAGCTCTCCCTCTGAGGTTTCCTGTCCGCCGGGGGTATCTTCCCCGCCCTGGGTTTCCCCGCCGGGGGCGTGGCTGTTTTCCTCCGTGCTCTGGGCGCTGGAGACCGGGTTCTGCTCCGTCTGGCTGTTCCCCCTGGGCCAGAGCAGAACCGCCGCCGCAACGGCGCAGAGCGCCACAGCGATGACAATCATACTTGCTTTTTTCATATCCAACCTCGTTTGACAGAAGTATGCCTATCTTGCGCCGCAGCCCCTTCCTGTTGGGGAAGGGGCTGTGGGCAGAAGGGAATGGATTAGTTCCAGGGTGCAATTTCCGTCTCATTATCATCATACTTTATGCCGCTGGTGCGGATGATGTCCTCGGCCTCAAAGCGGGTAATCTCCATCTCGGGGGTCTCATAAATTTCTTTTCTCATGGGAAGGGGATGGTGCCTTCGTTGGTGCTGCCGCAGACGCCGCCCACATAATTTCCGCCGCTGACTGTGCCGGTGGCGTAGCAGTTGGCGATGGTGCCGGAGTAGCTGCTGCCGCAAATGCCGCCCACCTTATCCCTGCCGGTGACGGAGCAGCCCTGGCCCAGGGTCAGGTTCCGGATGCAGCCGCTTCCACCCAGGTAGCCCACAAAGCCCTGATAGCTGCTGCCCGAGTTGTTGACCACCATGCCGTCAATGGTGTGGTCCTGGCCGTCAAAGGTGCCGGTGTATTGGTTGCTGGTGCTTGCGCTGTAATTGCCGATGGGGGTCCAGTCACGGCCCTCCGGGATGGTGATGTTGGCGGTCAGCACCGCCCAGGCGCCGCGATTAGCTGCGGTGACGCCATCCTGAGTGGTGTCCCCGTTCACCAGGGCGGCGAACCAGAACAGCTCCGCCGCCGTGCCAATCTGATAGGGGCTTGCCTCCGTGCCCGCGCCGTCGGGCTGAGTTGGGGTAATCGGCTCCCCTCCGTTGAGGGCCGTCACCCCGTCTGGGCCCGCCTGGCCGGCGGAGCTCCCCTCCTCGGCGTAGGCCGGGAAAGAGACCATGCCCAGCAGCATGACCAGGACCAGCGCCATGCTCAGCATTCTTCTTTTCATGTTTGATTCCTCCCAAAACAATCAACTGAATATGGAAACCCCGCAGCCGGTCAGGTATCCACCAGGTGCAGCCGCCGGGCGGCGTCCTTCACCTGGCTGCGGCGGGTAATACCCAGCTTTCTGAGAATATGGCTCACATGGGTCTTTACGGTGGACAGGCGTATATGCAGCATCTCGCAGATTTCCGCGTTGGATTTCCCCGCGCACAGCAGCCGCAGTACCTGGAGCTCGGCCTCCGAGAGGGGGGCGTCCAGCCGCTGCATGGGGGAGAGGAAGTTGGGATAGCAGGCCGCCTGCTTCCGGGTGGCCGCCAAAAGCCGGGCCAGGAAGGAGGCGTCCCCCTGCCAGCGGCACCGGCTCAGCAGGGGAAGCACCGCCGCCCCGTACTGGCTGATGGTACGCACAAACCCAAACTCCTGGGCGCGGTCCAGGGCGGCGTACAGGTGCTCCCGCCACTGCTCGTCGCCCAGACGCTGCTCCGCAATGGCCCGGAGCACGTTGAGCTGGATGCCGTCGATATACCGGTGGCAGGCCTGGCAATAGGGCTCCAGCGGCGCCAGGGTGAACAGCGCGCCCTGGGGGTCCCCCATGACCAGCTGAACCATGGCCTGGGTAAGATACTGGTAGCGATTGAGGGTCTGGATACACTGGGGGTCCCTGGGGGCCTTGTCCCGATACCAGACGGCCGCCGCCTCGTCATCGGCCTGCAGCAGCTGGACGCGGCAGAGCATGGCGTCCAGGTTGGGCAAAAAGCGGTGCTCCTTCGCCTGAACCAGACGGCGGCGCAGGCTGTGCAGACTCTCCTCCGCGTCCTGCGTGTGGCCCGCGTCCATCTGTACCCGGGCCAGCAGGCCCACCACGGCAAACTCCATATCCGGGGTGCCGTCCCGCCGGATGCGCTCCAGGTCCGCCAGCAGCTTCATGGCCCGGTCCCGGATGTCCTCCCCCTTTTCAAACCGGCTCTCCGCCATGGCGCAGTCCGCCAGACCCACGCCGTCCCGGCCCAGCACCGCCTCCACCGGCAGCCGGAGAGTGGCGTACAGCAGGCTGTCCCGCTTGGACCAGGGGGAGAAGTCCTTGCCGCCGTTCATCAGGCTGGGCAGGGTGCTGGTCACCGAGAAGGGGGGCAGGCGGATCTCCCGGGCGGTGAGCAGGGCAAAGATCTTGGGGAACAGCTCCACCAGGCTCTCCACGCCGCGCTGGGGCAGCGCCACATCCAGCCAGGCCAGGCGCCCCTTTGCCTCCCGGGCGTCCCCGCCTCTGCTGCGGGCCGCAAAATCCCTCAGAGTTTCGTACCACCGCTCGCTCCCCTGGTAGTCCATGCCCATGGCGCAGAGTATGCTCATAGCCTGCATCAGGGCCGGACTCTGGCGCAGCTTCTCCTCCGGCAGCGCCCGATAGTAGGGCTCCATCTCCAGATAGTAGCCCATGCCCGGGTGCATCTACGCGTTTTTGGTGAGCAAGTCCAGTACCTTTTCGTGGTTGCCGCTTTTGGTGTACAGATCCAACGCGGGGCCGTATTCCTCATTGAGCTCGTAGTACAGCGCGCCCCGGTCGTACAGACTGCGCCGCTGCTCCTCGGTATAGTGCCGGGACAGCTCCCACTGCAAAAAGCGCCGGAAGAGCCCCCAGAACTGGTACTGCTCCAAAGCACGCTGCCGGAGCATGGTGGTCACGCGCAAAATGCCCTCCAGGCGCTCCCTGACCCGAGGGTCCCCTGTGACAATGCGGGCCAGCTCCGGCGTAATGGTGTCAAACACCGACAGCTCCATGAGCATCCGGCGGACGGAGGGGTCCATGGGGCGGAGCACCTGCTCCTCATAATAGAGAAACAGCTCCCGCCGCACCCCGTCGGTGGTGGTGCGGTTATAGGGCTCGCCCCGCTCCAGGTGCTGGGCCAGCAGCTCCACCGCCAGCGGATAGCCCTGGGTCTCCTGATGGAGGGCGGTCAAATCCGCGTCGCTGAGCGCCACATGGTGGGCCAGCAGCAGACGGCCGGTGGCCTCCGTGTCCAGCTGAAAGTCCTGGGCGGAAAACACCGCCAGCACTCCGGCGGTCTGGAAGGGCAGCAGCCAGCCGGGCAGCACCCCCCGGCTGAGCAGAAGAAAGTGCCGGTCCGGGCACTCCCGCAGCAGAGCGCAGAACTGGTCCTGCCGGACCTGGTCCTCCATCTCCTGGACGTCGTCAATCACCAGGGTGCTCCACCGCCCCTGCATCTCCGGCAGGGCAAAGTCCGGATTTCGGGCAGACAAAAACAGAGCCCCGCTGTCCTTGACCAAGGCATGCGCGGCGCTGGTTTTGCCGAAGCCGCAGGGCGCGCTGAAAAACAGCGCACGGCAGCGGGCCGACATCTGTTTATATTTTTTCAGCAAGGCGTTGGAGAGAACGGCTTCCATGACATCATCCTCGTTCCAAGTCAATCCGGCGAGGGATTTAGGTAATTCTACCATTTCAATATGCCTTTTGTAAATCGGCCAAAAGTATGATTTGCGCGGTTGGGAAGAGGCGAGTCCCCTCCCTTCCCTGTGGCTCGACATGCCTCCCATGCGGGACAGGCTTAGCGGACAGAAGGGGGGAGGGCCGGCGCACCCTTTTTCCCCCGGCACATAAGATGGGGTACGGCGGAAAAGGAGGCGGATACCGTGCGGCAAGAACTGAATATCTGGCTCATCGGCGGGGACCGGCGGCAGGTGCGGCTGGCGGGCCTGCTGGCGGAGGACGGACACAGCGTACATACCCTGGGCCTGGGCCCGGCGGCGGAAGGGGTGACGGAGGAGCGGACGCCGGCCGGGGCGGCCCTGGCCGACTGTGTGGTGCTCCCCCTGCCGGCGGCGGCGCCGGGGGGTCTGCTCAACGCCCCCCTGGCGGAGGCGCCCATCCCCCTGGAGCAAATCTTTGCCGCCCTGAGGCCGGGGCAGATCATCTGCGCCGGCCGGGTGGACGGAGCCACCCACGCCCTGGCCCGGGACCGGGGACTGGCGCTCCATGACTACTTTGCCCGGGAGGAGCTGGCGGTGGCCAACGCGGTGCCCACCGCGGAGGGGGCCATCCAGATCGCCCTGGAGGAAATGCCCGTCACCCTTCACGGCAGCCGGGCCCTGGTCATCGGCTACGGCCGGCTGGGCCGGGCCCTGGCGCCCCGGCTGGCGGGGCTGGGGGCCAGGGTGAGCGTAGCCGCCCGGAAATACGCGGATCTGGCCTGGGCGGAGGGCTTCGGCTTTGCCACGGAGCACACCGGGGAGCTGCGGGGCTGGCTGTGCGGCTATGACCTCATTGTCAACACCGTGCCAGCCCCTGTGCTGGGGGAGGCGGAGCTGGGAGAGCTGAAGGGGGAGTGCGTGGTGATTGATTTGGCCTCCCTCCCCGGGGGCGTGGATTTCGCGGCGGCCCGGCGGCTGGGAGTAACGGCGGTCCAGGCCCTGTCCCTGCCCGGGAAGGTGGCGCCCGCCACCGCGGCGGCCTGCCTGCGCAGCACCATCTGCCACATTTTACATGAGTTAGGAGTGTAGCTATGGATACCCTTCGGGTGGGATTCGCCTTCTGCGGGTCCTTTTGCACCTATCATCAGGCCATGACGGCCCTGGAGCAGGTTCACGCCCGCTACGGCGACGTGACTCCCATTGTCTCCGAGAACAGCGCCGCCATCGACAGCCGCTTCGGCCCGGCCCATGAGTACATGCGGGAGATGGAGCGCATCTGCGGCAGGCGGGTCATCGACTCCATCCCCAAGGCCGAGCCCATCGGCCCCAAGCACCTGCTGGACGTGCTGGTCATCTGCCCCTGCACCGGCAATACCCTGGCCAAGCTGGCAAACGGCATCACCGACACCACCGTCACCATGGCGGCCAAGGCCCACCTGCGCAACGGCGGGCCGCTGGTGCTCTGCCTGGCCACCAACGACGGCCTGGCGGCCTCCGCCAAAAATATCGCCGCCCTGCTGGACAAAAAGAACGTCTATTTTGTCCCCTTCGGCCAGGACGACCCGGCGGAGAAGCCCACCTCCCTGGTGGCAGACTTCTCCCAGGTGTGCGGCACCGTGGACGCCGCCCTCCGGGGGGAACAGCTCCAGCCCCTGCTGCTGCGGGGATAAAAAAGAACAGCCGCAGGATTTCCTGCGGCTGTTCTTGAGGCTGTCGAAAAAGTGGAGGAGCCACTTTTTCGAGTAGGATGCAGTCTGCCGCATGCAGGTTTTGTCCGCCTTCGGTGGACAAAACCCACACTTGCAGCCTGAGAAGTGTTTTCAGCCACGCACATGTCGCGGCTGAAAACAGAT
>CALWOL010000027.1 GCA_944383135.1 uncultured Flavonifractor sp. | reverse complement strand
CAGCCGCTCCATGGCATATTTGACGTCGGATTTCAGCTTCATAAAAAAGACCTCCCAACAAGATAACGAACTCCAGACGAAGCTTATATCCTTGTTAGGAGGCAATCATTTTATAATGGCTTATGGTGAGGTCCTCCGCTGCCGCGCTCATAGGGGACGTTTCGTGTAAGACCGGCTATCAGGGTGTCTCACGCAAGTAATTGGTAAAAAGATGCAAATAGGAGGATACTAGATAGGTGCGCTGAACCATGCAGAACGTCATACTGTGTCTCCCGCGCAGGCGATCCCCAGAGCCGTCGTAAAGGGCCATATTAAGGCCCGCAAACCATTGTGTCTCAACAGCTTGAAGCTGTATGGGAACCATCCACGTCCCACTGGATGGGCTCCAGGCCCATGCCACGGATGGCGGTTATCACATGGTCGTCGTACTCCCCGTAAGGGGGACGCACCAGGGTGGGCCGCACACCGGTGACCGCCTCAATTTTGTCGCTGCACGCGTTCAGATCCGCCGCAATTTCCTCGCTGCTCAACTGAGACATGTGGGCGTGGGAGTCGGAGTGGTTCATCACCTCATGGCCGGCATCGGCCAGGGCCTTGACCGACTCCGGGTATTTATCCACCCAGGCCCCCACAACGAAGAAGGTGGCCGTCACGTCATAGCGGTCCATAATGTCGATGAGCTCCTGGGTATCCTCGTTGCCCCAGGCGGCGTCAAAGGAGATGGCCACCATCTTCTGGTCCCGCTGGACACAGTAAATGGGCAGCTGCCGGTTGGCAGCCGCGGCGTCCACGGCGTAGGGGTAGTTGACCACATAGAACATCAGCGCCGCCGCCAGAGCGCAGGCCAGCACCGTCAGCGGCTTTTTCCGGAGCAGTACAATCTTTCCCATAAGAAAACCCTCCTTTGTGCCAGTATATGCCCCCGCCGCGTCCGGCAGAAGCAGGCAGGCGCCTCCCCCTTCCCAGCGCAGGGAAGGGGGAGGCGCCTGTGTTTTATTCTGCTGTTTTTGTGAGCCGTCAGGCTAAGCCGCTCTGTTTTCAGGGGCTTACTCCCGCTCCGGCTGGAACCACTCCCGGGTGAGGCGGCAGAACAGCTGCTCGGCCTCGTTGAGAATCCAGTGTTTGCGGCGCACCAGCAGATTGAGCCGGTAGAGCTTGGGCTCCAGGGAGTAGCAGGCCACCGGCCCGCCCTCCTCCGTACAGGTCTCTCCCAGGAAGGTGACCCCGGTTCCGTTGGATACCATGATCTGGGTGGCCACAATGCTGTTGGTCTCACACATGGCGCTGGGCTCGAACTGGTATTTCTCAAACAGCTGGTCGGCCAGCACCCGGAGGGTGGAGCCCTTCCGGGAGAGCAGGAAGTTCTCATCCCGGAACCGTTTGACAAACTCCGCCTGAGGGATAGGTCCGTTGGGATTTTCCCTGGTATAGGGGTGGTCGGTGGGCAGGGCGAAGAGCACCTCCTCCTGCCGCAGCACGTCGGCCAGCTCCGCGTCGAAGGGCTTCACAGTGTTGGCCGCCATCAAGCCCAGGTCGATGTTCTCCTCCAGCAGCATCTTGGTCAGGGCGGGCAGGCTCTGTTCGGTGATCTCCACCCGGTAATCCGGGTAGTAGGACTTAAACCGGGGGACGATCTCCGTAAGGGCCAGCAGGGCAAACTGAGAGGTGCAGCCGATGGTGATGTGTCCCTTGTTGTCCAGGCTGGCAATGTCCTTGTACAGCTGCTCCTTGATCCGGAGCACCCGGCAGGCCGCCTCGGTATAGAGCTGTCCCGCCGGAGTGAGCACCAGCTCGCCCCGGGCGCGGAAGAACAGCGGCGTGCCGATCTCCTGTTCCAGCTTGGTCAGATACTGGCTGAGGGAGGACTGGGAGACGAACAGCTCCTCGGCGGCTTTGGTCATGTTCTTCTTCCGGGCGATGGTGAGAATATAAGTCAGATATCTGGTGTCCACTGGCGCGCTCCTTTCCCCGCTTCGTCATTTAGCCCAAAAAAAGCATCGATAAGCATTCCCGATTGTGGAAATCACAATTACGAATTGGTCAAAACCCAGGGGATTGATTATAATCATTTTACCAAAGCCGCAGAAGAAAGGGAAGAGGGTTTCTCGCTGCGGACCGTCAAAACCCAGCGGCCGCTTCTTCCCATCCTGCGCAGACGCAAATGGAAACCCTAAAAGCGGGAGGAGATTGTATGGAAAAAGGCACCCCTATCGTAGCGGAGATGAAGGTGATTCCGGTAGCGGGTCTGGACAGCATGCTGATGACTCTGAGCGGCGCCCACGCCCCCTGGTTCACCCGAAACCTGGTAATCCTGAAGGACAGCGCGGGCCACACCGGCATCGGTGAAATCCACGGCGGGGATTTCACCTGCGCGGCGCTGGAGAGCTGCATTCCCCTGGTAGAGGGCAAGCCCATCGGCACCTACCGCAGCATTCTGGACGCCATCCACAAGGCCAGCACCCGTCCGCCGGAGGACGACGGCGAGGGCATCCAGACGCTGGACATCAGCAAGCTCAAGTTTGTGGTGAAGGCGGAGTGGGCCATTGAGTGCGCGCTGCTGGACCTGCTGGGCCAGTACCTGGACCTGCCCATGTGCCAGCTGCTGGGCAACGGCAAGCAGCGGGACAAGGTGGAAACCCTGGGCTATTTGTTCTATGTCAGCGACAAGGGCAAGGCCGCCGCCCTGCCCTACCTGGACGAGAGCGGCAGCAGCGACCCCTGGTTCCGGCTCCGCCGGCAGGAGATGCTCACCTCGGAGCGGATTGTGGAGCAGGCTCAGGCGCTTCACGAGAAATACGGCTTCCGCAACTTCAAGCTCAAGGGCGGCGTGCTCCCCGGCGCGGAGGAGCTGGAAGCCATCCGTGCGCTGAAGCAGTCCTTCCCCAGCGGCCGGATCAACATCGATCCCAACGGCGCCTGGAGTCTGGAGGAGGCCATCAAGATCTGCAAACCCATGGAGGGCATCCTCACCTACGTGGAGGACCCCTGCGGTCCGGAGGCGGGCTACTCCAGCCGGGAGATCATGGCGGAGTTCAAAAACGCGGTGAATTTGCCGGTGGCTACCAATATGATCGCCACCGACTGGCGGCAGTTCTATCACGCCGCCGCCCAGAAGTCAGTGGACATCGTGCTGGCCGACCCCCACTTCTGGGGCTTTGACGGCAGTGTGCGGATGGCCCAGCTTCTCAACGACTGGGGCCTGACCTGGGGCAGCCACTCCAACAACCACTTTGATATCACCCTGACCGCCTTCGCCCACGTGGCCGCCGCCGCCCCCGGCACCCCCACCGCCCTGGACACCCACTGGATCTGGCAGGACGGCCAGAATCTGCTGAAAGACACTCCCCAGATCAAGGACGGCTATCTGGAGGTGCCGGACCGGCCGGGCATGGGCGTGACCCTCGACATGGAGAAGGTGGCCCAGGCCAACGCCCTGTACCGCAAGCTGCCCAGCCATGACCGGGACGACGCCATGGCTATGCAGTATCTGATCCCCAACTGGAAGTACGATTCCAAAAAGCCCTGCCTGGTGCGCTGAGCCCGGCCGGACGCATGAGAGAGGAGTGAAACTATGAAAACGCAAAAAATGCAGGATCGGGTTTTCGGCATTATTGTGCTGGCGGTGGCCGCATTCTATACGGTGTTCACCTTTCTGATCCCGCTGAAGGAAGGCTCGGACATCATCAACGCCCGTACCATGCCCCTGCTGCTGGCGGCGCTGATGTGGATTCTGGGCGTCTGCCAGCTGGTAACCGCCCGGAAGGCGGACGACAAGCCCCTGGAAAAAGAGGCCAGAGACCTGAGAACGGTGCTGAAAACCGCGGTGCTCATCGTGGTCTACATTGCCCTGTTTGAACCGGTGGGCTTCCTGATTACCACCTTTGTCTATCTGTTCCTCCAATTCATCCTCCTGACCCCGGCGGACAAAAAACCCAACTACCTGTTTTACGGCATCGTCGCCCTGGTGGTCAGCCTGTTTGTGTACGCCATCTTCCGGTACAGCCTGGACATTATTTTGCCCCAGGGCCTGATCACATTCTTCTAAGGAGGCGAATCTCAATGTTGGAATTGTTTGCACAGGGGTTTGCCAATGTGTTTTCCCCCTTCTGTCTGGTGCTGATGGTGCTGGGTACCGTCATCGGCATCATCTTCGGCGCGGTACCCGGCCTGTCCTCGGTGATGGCCATCGCCCTGTTTCTGCCGCTGACCTACGGCATGGACCCGGGTCAGGGCCTTTCGGTGCTGGTGGCCCTGTACATTGGCTCGGTGTCCGGCGGTCTGGTGTCCGCCATCCTGCTGAAAATTCCCGGCACCCCCGCCTCCATCGCCACCTGCTTTGACGGCCACCCCATGCTGGCCAGGGGCGAGGGCGCCAAGGCCCTGGGCGCCGGCGTGTTCTACTCCTTCCTGGGTACCATCATCAGCGTGGTGGCCCTGATGTTCATCGCCCCTCAGATCGCCAAGGTGGCCATCAACTTCGGCCCGCACGAGTATTTTGCCATCTCTATTTTCTCTCTGATGCTCATCGCCACCCTGTCCTCCGGCTCTATGATTAAGGGCATTTTCTCCGGCGTGCTGGGCCTGGCTTTCGCCACCGTGGGCATCGCCCCCCTGGACGCGGTGAAGCGCTTTACCTTCGGCACCGTGGCCCTGTCCGACGGCTTCGACGTGCTCACTGTGATGATCGGCCTGTTCGCCGTATCCGAGGTCATCAAGATTGCCGAGGTGGCCAAGCGGGAGAAGGCCAGCGATGTGGCCCAGGTTAACATGAAGGTCAAGGGCTTCGGATTCACCGTGAAGGAATTTGTTCAGCAGATCCCCAACGCCATCCGGGCCGCCCTGGTGGGGCTGGGTATCGGTATCCTCCCCGGCATCGGCGCCGGCACCTCCAACCTAGTGGCCTATACCGTAAACAAAAACGCCGATAAGAAGCACTCCGATGAGTACGGCAAGGGCTATATCGGCGGCATCATTTCCTCCGAGACTGCCAACAACGCCTCGGTGGGCGGGGCCATGATCCCTCTGATGACTCTGGGCATCCCCGGCGACGGCGTCACCGCCCTGCTGCTGGGCGCCTTCATGGTCCACGGCATCGCCCCCGGTCCCCTGTTGTTCCAGAACTACGGTCCCTTGGTGTACACCATTTTCGTGGCCTGCCTCGTGGCCACCGTACTGATGCTGGCCATCGAGTGGTACGGTATGCGCATTTTCGCCAAGGTCCTTAAGGTTCCCCGCCACATCCTGCTCCCCATCGTGTTCGTGCTCTGCGTGGTGGGCGCCTTCGGCCTGTCCAGCCGGGTGTTCGACGTGTGGGCCGTGCTGATCTTCGGCGTCATCGGCTACTTCTTCACCATCTTCAAGGTCCCCCAGGCGCCCTTCGTCATCGGCTTTGTGCTGGGCAGCATGGCGGAGACCAATTTCCGCCGGGGCATGATGATGAGTGACGACAATTTCCTGGACTTCTTTACCAAGCCCATTGCCGCCGCCTTCCTGATCTTCACGCTGGTGTACTTCATCTACGTAGTGGTCAAGGAAATCAAAAAGGCCCAGGCCAGGAAAACCGCCAGCGGTCAGGCGGTCTGATGGAACCCCGGGCAGTCCCAGGCCCATTCATAAAACATTTTATTATGGAAAGGAAGCATTGACATGAAAAAGAAACAGCTTTTTGCATCCGTACTGGCCGGCGCGCTGCTGCTGGGGACCCTGGCCGGCTGCGGCAACAGTGCCTCCGGTGACAGCGCCGAGGAGTGGCCCACCAAGGCGGTAAACGTGGTGGTGACCGCCAGCGCCGGCGGCGACACCGACTTCAACGCCCGCACCTTCGCCACCTACTTTGAGCAGGTCACCGGTCAGCCCATGGTCATTGCCAACACCGCCGGCGGCGGCGGCAGCGTGGCCACCTCCGAAGTGAAGGACAGCAAGGCCGACGGCACCAAGATCCTGTTCTGCCACACCGGCCAGATGATCGTCAACGAGGTGGCCGGCCTCATCGATTACAGCATGGACGACTTTGACATCGCCTGCATCCCCGCCGTGGACAAGGGGACGGTGCTGGTGGCCAGCAAGTCCTCCGGCATCACCTCCGTGGAGGACCTGGTGGAGAAGGCCAAGGCCGCCCCCGGTGAGATCACCTACGCCTCCGAGCTGGGCGGCTATTCCCACCTCCAGGGGCTGATCCTGATGGGCAAGGCGGGCATCGATCTGAAGATCCTGGACATCGGCTCCGCCTCCGACAAGATTACCAACATGCTGGGCGGCCGCGTGGACCTGGCCGCCATCTCCTACGGCGCCGTGAAGGACTACGCCGAGACCGGCGATCTGGTCATTCTGGCCCAGTACAACGAGGAGCGCAACGAGAATCTGGACCCCGACATTCCCACCTTCGTGGAATGCGGCATCGACTTCGTGATGGAGAAGCCCTACATCATCGCCTTCCCCAAGGGAACCGACCAAGCCATCATCGACAAGATCAACGAGGTAGCCGCCCAGATTGCCGAGGACCCCGACTACCAGGCCGCGCTCATTGATGGGTACAACCAGCCCGCCGAGTACATCGCCCATGACGAGGCCCTGGAGCTGCTGGCCCAGACCCGGGAGGAGTACATGGCCTACCAGGACTTGCTCCAGTAAGCGGTTTCTCCCTTCTCTCTTCCCGTCCCTTTTGCTGCCTACCCATCCTTTCGTTCTGGCCGGCTATGTGTGCTACCGTCACATAGCCGGCCCCTTTTTGCCCATCTCCGGGTCCCCCTGCAAGAAAGAGCAGCAGGCCCACGGCGCACAGGCCCCCGCTCAGGAGAAAGGCGGCGGACAGGCTGACATCCGCCAGAGCGCCCAGGGCCAGGTTGGCCCCCACGCCCACCACGTCCATCACCATGGCCCCCACGCTCAGGGCGGTGGCCCGGTCCGCCGTGGAAATTTCCCGGTTCTGCAGCTCCAGCTGGAGGGGCTGGAACAGGCTGTTCCCCACCCGGAAGAGCAGCAGCGCCGCCACGGACAGGGCGGCGCTCCGGGTCAGCGCCAGGGTCAGGCAGGTCAGGGCGGACAGGGCAAAGAGCAGCCGTGCCGTCCGCCTCTCCCCCAGCCTGCGGGTCAGCCGGTGGGAAAACATCCCCGTCAGCCCCAGCAGGGTTGCGGCCAGATAGGCCAGGCCAATGGCCCGGTCCCCCATGCCGCAGCGCTGGTACTGGGGCTGGTTGAGAAAGACCGTCACCACCTGATGGCTCTCCGTGAGCAGGCCGGCGGCCAGCAGGAGGACCAGCATCCGCCGATTTTTCAGCACCTGGCCCGCCGCCTGACGGAAGGCTCCCCGCCGCCGGGGCTCCTTTGCCCGCACCTCCACCAGGCCGAAGGACAGCAGGGCGGCGGCCCCGTAGCTGAGTGCCGTGAGCAGGCCGGCCAGCGCGTACCGCTCCCCGATCCAGAGGGAAAACACCAGCGCCGCCGCCAGCAGCCCCACGGTCTGGAGCCCGGTATACAGGCCGAACACCCGCTGGCTCTCTCCCGGCCGGCAGGAGAGGAAGAGAATGCTGTCATCCAGCCCGGACAAACCCGCCAGCACCACGCTGAGCACCATCCGCTCGGCCAGAAAGCCGCCAAAGCCCTCCGCCTGCCAGAACAGCAGCTTGGAGACAAAATAGAGGCAGCAGCAGAGCACCATGGCCTTTTTGTAGCCCAGCCGCTCGGCGGCGGCCCCCCAGGGCACCTCCAGCAGGATGCACAGGGCCAGGGACACGCTCTCCAGCAGGGTAATCTGGAACAGGCTCAGGCCGTGGGCCTGGCGGTAGAGGGTGGCCACCGGCCCGTAAAACACCATCCCCTGGAGCAGAGCGATGGCATACATCAAAACAAGATTTCGTCTCATCTTCTCAGTCCTTTCCCGTTTCATGGCAAAGCAACCAGGCGCTGGTTTTCCAGCGCCTGGTTTTTCTTCTCCGTCAGGTGGGACTGTTCCGCATTTTCTGGCTCCTCCCCGGGTTTTAAAAAGATTATAACATAAAAAGTCCGCTGGGGGTTGCCCCGGCGCAAAAAATATGGTATCCTCAAACGGCAGCCGAAAGGCTAGCGAAATAATAGGAAAAAGGAGGAAATTCAGGTGGACCAATGCGGACGAAGTACCAACGCGGGCAGTGAGTGTCCCTTACGGGGCCCGTCCGGCGCCGCCTGGTTTTCCCGGTAAACGGGGGAAGGCCGGGCGGGGCCCGGCCGGTTGTTCCCTCAGAGGAGCGCTCCGCCGCGGGGGGCGGGCGGGCACATTGCCCGGCCGCTCTGCCGCGGCGCGCCTGTTTTGGTTACTTCCTCCCTGTATTAAAGCAGACAGGAGGAACAGCCATGAAACAGAATCTGACTTTGGAGGCGCTGCGGGAGCTGCTGGAGCGCCGGGATGTGCACGCCCTGCGGGAAGCGCTGGCAGAGGAGCACCCCGCCGATTTGGCGGAGCTGCTGGAGGAGCTGGAGGGGCAGGAAAAGCTGGCGGTTTTCCGGGCGCTGCCCAAGGAGCTGGCGGCGGAGACCTTTTCCAACCTGGACCCGGAGGACCAGCAGGTGCTGGTGCGGGCGGTCACCGACCAGGAGCTGTCCGCCATGGTGGAGGAGCTGTGGGTGGACGACGCGGTGGACCTGCTGGAGGAGCTGCCCGCCGGGGTGGTGAAGCGGGTGCTCCAGGCCGCCCGGCCGGACACCCGGCAGCTCATCAATCAATTTCTCCGCTATCCGGAGAACTCGGTGGGCAGCATGATGACCGCCGAATTCACCGACCTGAAGCAGAGCATGACGGTGGCCCAGGCCATCGCCCACATCCGCAGGACGGGGGCGGACTCGGAGAGCATCTACACCTGCTACGTCACCGACGCCGCCCGGCGGCTGGAGGGGGTGCTCACCATCCGGGAGCTGCTGCTGGCCCCGGACGAGGCCCTGGTCTCCCAGCTGATGGAGACCGGCGTGATTACCGCCGAAACCGGGGAGGACCGGGAGGCGGCGGTGGCCCGGCTGATGAAGTACGACTTTCTCTCCCTGCCGGTGGTGGACCGGGAGGGCCGGCTGGTGGGCATCGTCACGGTGGACGACGGCATGGACGTGCTGGAGGAGGAGGCCACCGAGGACTTTGAGAAAATGGCCGCCATGGCCCCCTCGGAGAAGCCCTACCTGAAAACCGGCGTGGTCACCCTGGCCCGGCACCGGATTGTCTGGCTGCTGGTGCTGATGGTGTCCGGCATGGTCACCGGGGGAATTCTGGGCCGGTACGAGGCCGCCTTCTCCGCCATGCCCCTGCTGGTCACCTTCATCCCCATGCTCACCGACACCGGCGGCAACGCCGGCAGCCAGTCCAGCACCCTGGTGATCCGCGGCATGGCCGTAGGCGAGATCCGGCTGCGGGACTTTGGCCGGGTATTCTGGAAGGAGCTGCGGGTGAGCCTGCTGGTAGGCGCCGCCCTCAGCGCGGTGAACTTTGTCCGCCTCATCCTCACCTATCCCGGCCAGACCGCCACCGCCCTCACCGTGGCCGCCGCCCTGTTCGTCACGGTGCTGCTGGCCAAGACCGTGGGCGGGGTGCTCCCCATGGCCGCCAAGTTCTTCCGGGCTGACCCGGCCATTATGGCCGCCCCCCTCATCACCATCATTGTGGACGCCATCTCCCTGGTGGTCTACTTCACCATCGCCAGCGCCCTGCTGCCCATCTGACCCAAACAGCCCCGCCTGCGGCCAGGCGGGGCTGTCTTTGTCAGCGGTTACGCGTTCCGTCTCACATCCCGGAGCAGCTTCACCAGCTGGATAAGGAGGGTGGGCAGCAGGGCCAGGCCCACGATTTCCCCCAGGTTGGCCAGGCCGAAGGCGGGGGCCACCTGGAACAGGCCCTTGAGTCCGGGGATGAACAGCACCGCCAGCAGCAGCACCACACCGGCGAAGAAGGCCATGATGGAGTACTTGTTGGTGGAGAACTTCAGCCGGAAGATGGACTCGGCGCCCCGGCAGTTGAAGCCGTGGAACAGCCGGGCCAGGGTGAGGGTGGCGAAGGCCATGGTGGAGGCCATGACGGCGTCGCCGCCCTGGTAGCCCAGGTAGAAGGCAATCATGGTGACGATGGCGATGAGCAGGCCCTGGCCGCCGATGCGGGTCAGGAGGGGCCGGTCCAGGATGGGCCGCTTGGGGTCCCGGGGGGGCTGGTCCAGCAGGCCCCGGCGGGCGGGCTCCATGCCGATGGCGATGGCGGGCAGGGAGTCGGTAAGCAGGTTGATAAACAGCAGATGCACCGGCTGGAAGGGCACGGGCAGTGCCAACAGAGAGGCATAAAGCACGCAGAAAATACCCGCTGTATTGCCCGAGAGGAGGAACTGAATGGCGTTTTTGATGTTGGCGTACACGCTGCGGCCGTTGACCACAGCCTTGACGATGGTGGCAAAGTTGTCGTCGGCCAGGATCATGGAGGCGGCGTCCTTGGACACCTCGGTACCGGTGATGCCCATGGCCACGCCGATGTCCGCCTTCTTCAGAGCGGGGGCGTCGTTGACGCCGTCGCCGGTCATGGACACGATGCAGCCCTTGCGCTGCCAGGCATTGACAATGCGGATCTTATGCTCGGGGGACACCCGGGCGTATACGGAGATCTTCTCCAGCCGCTGATCCAGGTCGGCGTCGGTCATCTGATCCAGCTCCAGGCCGGACACGGCCTCGTCCCCGTCCCGGAAAATACCCAGCTGTTTGGCAATGGCGGAGGCGGTGACCTTGTGGTCACCGGTGATCATGATGGTGCGGATGCCGCCCCGCTTGGCGTCGGCCACAGCCTGCACGGCTTCGGGCCGGGGCGGGTCGATCATGGAGATGAGGCCGATGAAGGTGAACTCGTTCTCATCCTCCAGGGTCAGGGGCCGGATGCTGTCCATCTCCTTGTAGGCGAAGGCCAGCACCCGCAGGCCCTCCATGGACAGTTCCATGTTCACCCGGGCGATCTCCTCTTTCCGCTCAGGGGTGAGCTCCACCTTCCCCTCCCGGGTCAGCAGCCACTTAGAGCGGTTCAGCAGCACGTCGATGGCGCCCTTGGTAAACAGAGTGGGCGTGCCGTCAATGTCGTGGAGGGTACTCATCAGCTTGCGGTCAGAGTCAAAGGCCAGCTCGCCCAGGCGGGGATGATAGGTCCGGTAGCTCTCCTCATCCACGCCGAACTTCTCGCCCAGCATGACCAGGGCCACCTCGGTGGGGTCGCCGATGGAGGTGCCGGTCTCCTGGTTGTTGGTGGCGTCGCTGGCCAGCAGGGCGGCCTTGAGCAGCAGCCGCTGCACGTCGTTCACCAGCTCCAGGTCGTCCCCCTCCAGCAGGGAGCCGTCGGCATACACCTTCTGGGGGGTCATCTTGTTCTGGGTGAGGGTGCCCGTCTTGTCCGAGCAGATGACCGACACGCTGCCCAGGCTCTCCACCGCCTTCAGATCCTTCATAATGGCGTTCTGCCGGGCCATTTTCTGGGTGCCCATGGCCAGCACGATGGTGACGATGGAGCTGAGGGCCTCGGGAATGGCGGCCACCGCCAGGGCCACGGCAAACATGAGGGAGTCCAGCACCCCCATGCCGGTGCGGAACACGGACAGAGCAAACACCACGGCGCAGATGGCCATGATGACGATAGCCAGCTTGGCGGAGAAGTTGTCCAGGCTCTCCTGAAGGGGGGTCTTGCGCTGCTGGGTTTGGTTCATGAGGGCGGCGATCTTGCCCAGCTCGGTATCCATGCCGGTGCAGGTGACCAGCACCTCCGCCCGGCCGTAGGTCACCAGGGAGCCGGAAAACACCATGTTCTTCTGGTCCCCCAGGGCCACCTGCCCCCCGGAGATCACGTCGGCGGTTTTGTCCACCCCCTCGCTCTCGCCGGTGAGGGAGCTCTCATTCACCTTCAGGGAGAAGTTCTCCAGGATGCGGCCGTCGGCCACCACCATGTCCCCGGCCTCCAGCAGCACGATGTCCCCGGGCACCACGTCGGCGGAGGGAATCTCCACCCGCACGCCCCCCCGGAGCACCTTGGCAGAGGGGGAGGACATGGCCTTCAGGCTCTCCAGGGATTTTTCCGCCTTCAGATACTGGACGGTGCCCAAAATGGCGTTGAGGATGAGCACGGCGAAGATGACGACGGTGCTCTCCACATTTTCCGAGGCGGCGGAGATGAGGGCGGCCACAATGAGGATCAGCACCAGCAGATCCTTGAACTGCTCCAGGAAAATGCGAAGCACGCTCTTTTTCTTGCCCTCGGACAGCTTGTTGGGGCCATACTGCTCCAGCCGCCGGCGGGCCTCCCCATCCGTCAGGCCCTTTGGCCCGGCCTTCTGGGCCTCCAGCGCCTGGGATACGGTTTTGCTGTAATACGGCTCAGTCATAAAATCCTTCCCTTTCGATGGTATTCAGCGAGAGGGCAACAAAAAAAGACCTCCCGCCAACCGCCGCCCATGGCGACAGTTGCCGAAAAGTCTTGTTACCGCATCGGGCGCGTACCGCCAGGCCGGAAACCGGCCGTGATGTTGACGGAACGACTTTCAAACTACTCCCTTTTCAACTGTGGGCATTGTATCACAGTTCCGCCGCCAGGTCAATTCCCTTTCCAGTATTCCCCGTCTTTTTCGGCATTATTCCCGGAAGAGTTGACGGCGGGGCCCGCTTCCGTTATACTTTTCTTACCGAAAGAGGGGGTGTTCCCATGCGAAGGTCAAAGCCGGTACACACGCTGCTGCGCATTGCCTGGAACCTGGAGCTCATCATCGGCCTGTTCATCCTGCTGGTCACCGTGGTGGAGATGGTCCTGACGGGTAAGGATTCCCTGGAGGCCCTGCTGGTGGGCCAGTTCAGCCTGGATGAGTTCCTGGTGAGCACCATGAATGTCATTGTGGGTCTGGAGCTGATGAAGATGCTCATCCTTCATACCCCCCGGGCGGTTACCGAGGTACTGCTCTTCGCCATCGCCCGGCAGCTGGTGGTGAGCCATTCCACCCCGGTGGATACCCTGCTGGGGGTGGCGGCGGTGGCCCTCATCTTCGTCATCCGCAAGTTTCTCCACTCCAAGGAGGATATGGATCTCCCCGGACCCGCCTCCCCGCCATCGGAATAGGCAAAAACCGCGGAAGCCGGGGCTTCCGCGGTTTTTTTGCCCGCTTTGAAGAATCCGGCCGCCGGCAATCGTATTCTGGGTGAAAGCGCTTTTCAATCCCACGGAAAGGACGTGACAGACATGCCCTCCACACTGGACCGCTCGGAGGTCCGGCGGCTGGTGGAGACCTACTCCGACCTCATCCTCCGGCTGAGCTATACCTATCTGGGCAGCACCTATGACGCCCAGGATATCTGTCAGGACATTTTTCTCAAGCTGCTGCAGCATCCCCATACTTTCGACAGTCCGGAGCATGAGCGGGCCTGGATCATCCGCTCTGCCGCCAACCTGTGCAAGGATCATCTGAAAAGCCGCTGGCGGCGCACCACGGTAGCTCTGGAGGCGGCGGAGACAGTGCCCGCCCCCCAGCCGGAGGAGGGAGAACTGCTGGCGGCGCTGGAGCTGCTGCCCCCCAAGTACCGGACCGTCATCTACCTCTACTACTACGAGGGCTACTCCGCCAAGGAGATCGGCGCTCTGCTGGGGGAAAAGCCGGCTACCGTCTTTACCCGTCTGGAGCGGGGACGGCAGAAGCTGCGGACCTATCTGGAACAGGAGGAACTGACATGAAGCGTTATCACGATACGATGGATCAGCTCCGCTTCACCCCGGAGCAAAAGGAAGATATGGTAGACCGGCTGATGGCGGCAGAGGCAGCCGCGCCCCGCCGGGTCCTGCCCCTCCGCCGCCTGGCTGCGGTGGGAGTTGCCGCCGCCCTGGTGCTCAGCCTGGGGGTAGCCGGGGCCACCGGCGCTCTGGGCAGCGCTGGGGAGGCCTTTGCCGGCCTGTTCAGCGGCGGGGCCGCCGAGACGGAGATCATCGACCAGATCGGCTACTCCATCGGGGCCAGCGACACCTCCAACGGCGTCACCATCACCGCTGACGCCATTATGGGCGACACCTACAGCTATGCCGTGGTGTACACCATCCAGCGGGAGGACGGAAAGGCTCTGGTAAACGATGACGTTCTGGCCCGGGTTTCAAATCCATCGACGGGAGCTCTGCCTCTCGCTTTTCAGTTCCACGACATCACACCTCTGGGCTACACAGGCGGCAGCCATGCCAGAAGCTGGTTCTACGACGCCGATTCCGCCGACAACGCCATCCAGTTCGTGGAGCTGCGCACCCAGAGCGCACCCATCGAGCCGGGAGAGGTCACCGTGCAGCTCCGGGATCTGGAGGTGTACAACGAAGACTACACCGCCCGCACCACCCTGGCAAAGGGGAGCTGGACGCTGAAGTTCCAGCTGGACTTTGAGAATTCCTCCCGGGTCCTGCCCTGCGGGCAGACCTTCCGTCTGGACGGGGCGGAGGCCGTGCTCAACACCGTCACCCTCTCTCCCCTGTCCATTCAGGTGGATTACACCGTCCGCGGGGAAGGCGATCCCAGCATGGACTGGATCGAGCCGCTCTCCCTGTCTCTCACCTATACCGACGGTACCACCCTGGATCTGTCCCACGCCGGCGGTACCAGTGCCTACGGGGAAGACGCCGTCAACTGCCAGAAAAGCATGATTTTTGATCAGATCCTGGCCCTGGATGAGGTAGCTTTTGTCACCGTGGGGGATGTGGTCATCCCCGTCACGCAGTAAGCAAAAACCGGGCCCGCCGCACGGCGGGCCCGCTTTCCTTATCTCTGATACTCAAATTCCAGATTGTACAGGGAGACGATGTCCCCGTCCCGGATGCCCATCTCCTCCAGCCGGTCAAACAGGCCCGACTGGCGGAGCATCTTGTCGAACCAGTTCCGGGATTCGTAGTCCCCGAAGTTGACGTTGGCCATGAGCCGCTGGAGCCAGGGTCCCTCCACAATCCAGGTGTCGTCCTCGTGAATGATGTTGAGGGGCTGGGAGGTGTCCACCTCCGGGGGCCGCTCCACATAGGTGGGCTCGTACACCGTGATGGGGGGCAGGTGCTCCAATTCCCGGGCGGCGGCCAGCATCAGCTCCCGGGTGCCCTGCTGGGCGGCGGCGGAAATCTCATAGAAGGGCATGCCCAGCGCCTCCACATGGGCCTTCAGGGCCTCCAGGCCGGTACGGTCTGCGGCGATATCCGCCTTGTTCCCCGCCACGATCATGGGCCGGTTCTCCAGGCCGGAGCCGTACTGCTTCAGCTCCTCCTGAATGGCCTCAAAGTCGGCCACCGGGTCCCTCCCCTCACAGCCGGACACGTCCACCACGGGGATGAGCAGCCGGCAGCGGTCGATGTGCCGCAAAAAGTCGTGGCCCAGGCCGGCGCCGTCGGCGGCTCCCTCGATGATGCCGGGGATGTCGGCCAGCACGAAGGACACCCCCTCCTCCACATACACCACCCCCAGGTTGGGGAAGAGGGTGGTGAAGTGGTAGTTGGCAATCTTGGGCCGGGCCTTGGACACCACCGAGAGCAGGGTGGACTTGCCCACGTTTGGAAAGCCCACCAGGCCCACGTCGGCCAGCAGCTTCAGCTCCAGGATGACCTGCCGCTCCTGGCCGGGCAGCCCCGCCTTGGCAAAGCGGGGCACCTGCCGGGTGGGGGTGGCAAAGTGCTTGTTGCCCCAGCCGCCGTTGCCGCCCTTGGCCAGCACGAAGCGCCCGGTCTCCGACATGTCGCAGATGATCTCACCCGTCCCGGCATCCCGCACCACGGTGCCCCGGGGCACCTTGATGACCAGGTCCTCCCCGTCCTTGCCGGAGCAGCGCTTGCCCTGGCCGTCCATGCCGTTGCCCGCCACGTACTTGCGCTTGTAGCGGAAATCCATCAGGGTGGACATGTGGGGGTTGATTTCCAGAATCACGCTGCCCCCCCGGCCGCCGTCGCCGCCGTCCGGGCCGCCGGCGGCCACGTACTTCTCCCGGTGGAAGGCCACCGCGCCGTTGCCGCCGTTGCCCGCCTTCACGGTGATGCGGGCGGTATCTACAAAGGCTGCTGCCATAGTTTCTCTCCTTCATACGAAAAAACGCCCCGAACCTGGGTTCGGGGCGTTTTATGCGCAATTACTGAGCGATTTCGACAATGGAAACCTGCTTGCGGTCCTTGCCCAGGCGCTCAAACTTGACCTTGCCGCTCTTCATGGCGAACAGGGTGTCGTCGCTGCCCTTCCCCACGTTGACGCCGGGATGGATATGGGTGCCCCGCTGGCGGACCAGGATGTTGCCGGCCAGCACGAACTGACCGTCGCCCCGCTTCACGCCCAGACGCTTGGCCTCGGAATCGCGGCCGTTGCGGGTGGATCCAACGCCCTTCTTGTGGGCGAAGAACTGAATACCGATGTTCAGCATGGTGTCACACCTCCAAACTTGTGTGTTGATGAAACGCTGTGCGGGGAGGTCAGTCCTCCTCCAGCACCAGCACATAGTCGGGATATTCCTC
>CALWOL010000026.1 GCA_944383135.1 uncultured Flavonifractor sp. | reverse complement strand
AGCTTTTCGGCCCCCAGCCCTTGATTCCGTTCTCTTTCAAGCTCGTTCCCGCCTTCCGGCGCGAACTCATTTAGTTTACCATGCGCACTCACGTTTGTCAAGCACTTTTTTCAGTTTCTTTTCGCTGATCCGTCCGGCTTCCGCCCGGTCTCCAGCCTGAACTTCCGCTGATTTTGTGCCCTCTCGTAAGGCGCTCAGATAGAATACCATCCAAACCCCTGTTTGTCAACACCTTTTTCGCGATTTTTTCCGAGTTTTTCGCCGGCGGTGGGGGACAACAAAATACGCTGCTTCCCACCCCTTAGGATGCACAAGATATAGCCCCCTTATTCCTGCCGCCACAGTTTTTTTATCAAGAGCAGGAGCACCGGCAGGCCAAATCCCACCGCCAGGTTGCCCCAAATGGCCAGCCGGTCCATCAGCCGGCGGAGGGCGAAGGCGTCTGGAAACAGCCACAGCCCCCCCGCCAGCGCCAGCAGCACCAGGGGGAGAACGGCGGTCTTCCGGCTTTTCAGGGGCAGGATGGTGCAGGTCATTTCGGCGCAGGCCCGGGTGAGCAGCCCCAGCAGGGCCAGGTCGGAGAGCACCCACAGGGCCAGAATCACCGACTCCACCCGCTGGAAGGTACCCTGGATGCCGATGCCCTTCACCATCATAAAGAAGGGGGTGTTCATCCGCACGGTGAGGCCGGGGCCGAAGTTGCCCAGGCACACCGCCTGGAGGGCGGTAAGGGTGAGGCACAGGCCGGCGGCCCAGCCCATGGTTCTCCGGCGGCCGCCGGGGGTCTCCTCCACTCGCCCCCCCAGAAAGGCAGCAAAGGTCCCATAGCCCAGCAGGCCCAGCACCGGCAGGGCCGCGGCGGCGGAGGAGGGCAGATTTTCCCCCCACAGGGGGAGGAGGTTGCCCGGCTCCACCTGAAAGGCACCCATGACCAGGGAGAAGCCCAGGCCGATGGCCAGGGCCAGGAAAAACACCTCTCCCGCCCGGGCCAGCACCCGCACCGGCTTGGCCGCCAGCCAGAGGGTGAGGGCCAGCAGCACGGCGAGGAAGAGGGGCAGGGGAGCGTTGCGGTAGCTGACGGTGAGGAAGCGCAGGGCCACCAGCCGGGCGTTGGCCGCCAGGAGAAACACCCCCCAGGCCAGGCACAGGCCCACCGCCGCCCGGCCCGCCGCGGGACCCAGCACCGTCAGCATGGTCTCCCCCAGGCCGTCCCCCTTCCGGAGCAGGGCGAAGAGCACCCAGCACAGGCCCAGAAGGACCGGCAGAGCCGCCACGGTGGCCAGCCAGCCCCCCTCCCCCGCGATCCGGGCGGCGGCGCCGGGCAGCACCCGAATGGCGGGGGAGAGCAGGGCAGCAAAGGTGAGGGTGAGCAGCTGGCGCAGGGAGATGGAGTGTTCGGCCATAATGGGCCCCCTTTCTTTCTTATATAGAATAGAATCCGCGGGCGGCTACCCGTCGGCGTGGTAGCTGCGCTGGAGGACTGCCTCCACCCGGACGGTGAGGGTCAGCTTCCCCAGCTCCGCCTCCTCCAGCAGCACCCGCCGGTGCCAGGGGGCCAGCAGGGCCGCCTTCCGGCACAGGCCCAGGTAGTCGGCATCGAGGGCGTGGGCCAGATCCAGGGCGGCCTGGATGCGCCCGGCCTCCGTCCCGGCCAGGGCGTCACACAGGGCCTGCCGCCGGCTGTCCTCCGCCGCCGGAGCCCCCTCCGCCAGGTTGGCCTCCACCCGGCACAACACCTCCAGGCCGGTGAGGGTATCTCCGGTAAAGACCGGGCGGACCCGGCTGCGGGCGTCCACCACCCGCAGGGCCGCCCCCGCCTGTCCCGGCGGCGACACCTCCACCACGTCGGCATCCACCCGGCTGAGGATGAGGTTGACCCCCAGGGCCGCCTCCCCCTCCGCCCAGCCCACCAGGGCACCCTCCTTTAAAATACCATAGCCGGCGGCGGTGAGGGTGCCGTCGGCGGTGAGGGCGGGGGCGAAGGAGGCGCCCCGGTCCTCCAAATCCGCCAGCACGTCCTTGACAGAGCGGGTCATGGTGTCGGCGGTCAGCCCCACGTCCTCCGCCAGGGCCTCCAGCCGGTCCGCGGCGGAGCCCTCCTCCGCGGCGGCGGCCATGGCCTGTCCCGCCGTTCCGTCCCGCACCAGGTAGAGGGCGGTCTCCAGGCGCATTTCCACATCCCGCAGCACATAGTCCAGGGGCTCCGACACCCCCCGGCGGGCCAGCTCCTCCCCCAGCAGCAGCTGGCCCACGTGGCCGAAGTAGAGGTAGGAGGAGCCCTGGGACTGCATGGAGAGAACGGCGACGCTGATGGTGTCCGCCCGGCCGGCGGTGAGATGGGTCTCCTCCCCCTCCCGGGCGCCGCCGGAGGCGGTGACGGCCACGCCGTCCCCGTCCCCGTCCACTCCCAGGGTACGCACCAGCTCCATGTCCTCAATCTCCCGGGCGTAGGGCAGCAGGCCCGTGAGGGTCCGGGGCCCGCAGCCGGACAGGGCCAGGAGGAGGGCCGCCGTCAGCGCCCCGGCCAGCACCCGCCTCATCGCTGCTTCCTCCGGTTCCGGGGGTGGAGGGCGGGGGGCCGGTCCTTCACCTGGGGCAGGGGGCGGCGGAGGAACACGTGCTCCCTGGCCTCCCGCCCGGCGCTGACGGCAAAGGGGGTGAGATAGGGCACTCCGAAGCTCTCCAGCCCCGCCAGGTGGATGATGAGGGCGGCGGCGCCGGCCACCGCCCCGAACAGGCCTGCCGCTCCGGCCAGCAGGGCCAGCAGAAACCGCCAGATGCGCAAAGCGCCGGACAGCTCCTGGGAGGGCATGGTGTAGCCGGCGATGCCGGCGATGGCCACCACGATGAGCACCGCCGGGGAGACGATTTTGGCCTCCACCGCCGCCGAGCCCACTACCAGGCCGCCGATGATGGACACCGTCTGACCGATGGACTGGGGCAGCCGCAGCCCCGCCTCCTGGAGGATTTCAAAGGCCAGCAGCAGCACCAGCACCTCAAAGCCGGAGCGGAAGGGCACGTTTTCCTTGGCGGCGATGATGGACAGGGCCAGACGGGTGGGAATCATCTCCTGGTGGAAGGTGACCATGGCCACGTAGAGGGCGGGGAGAAAGAGGGTGAGGAGCATACACCCGTAGCGCAGCAGGGTAAGCGCGGTGGCCATCAGCCAGCCGGAGGACTTGTCCTGGGGGGCCTGGAGGAAGTTGCCCAGCACCGCCGGGGTGAGATAGCCCAGGGGGATGCCGTCGATGAGCAGGCCCACCCGCCCCTCCGCCAGCCCGGCGCAGAAGCGGTCGGAGCGCTGGGTGTACTGCACCAGGGGAAAGGGGGTGCGGGCGGCGGGGACGATATACTCCTCGATATTTCCGGTGGCAAAGACCCCGTCGATGTCAATGGCCCGGAGCCGCTCCACCAGGGCCTCCACCAGCTCCGGATTGGTGAGTCCCTCCAGGTAGAGCACGTCCACCGCCGTCACCGACTGCCGGCCCACCAGCTCCTCCACAATGCGCAGCTCGGGGGCCTTCAGGTGGCGGCGGACAATGCTGGTATTGGTGCGCACGCTCTCCACAAAGCCGTCCCGGGCCCCCTTGAGCACCGTCTCGTTTTCCGGGGCGGACACCGAGCGCTTTTCCTCGGTGCCCACGAAAAAGGACAGGGCCTCCCTTTCCCCGGGAAAAAACAGCAGGCACCAGCCGTCCACCAGGTCAAAGGCCCCCTGGTCCAGGGTGGTCCGCCGGGCCACCCCCAGGTTGTACAGGGCCCCCGCCTCCATCCGGGCCATGGCCGCCGCCGCCGTGGGGCAGCGGCGCAGGCCCCCGTCCTCCGCCAGGGGGCGGAGCACATAGTCGCTCACCCGCTCCATGCGCACCATCCCCCCCAGGTAGCACAGGGTGAGGGTGCAGGCGCTCTCCCCCTCCAGGGCCACCGGGCGCCGGGTGAAGTCCACACAGTGGGCAAATACTTCCGCCAGCCCCTCCACCGTCAGGGGCCCGGCAAACCGAGGCTCCCGCCGGGGATGGGGCGCCGTCCGCTCCCGCTCGTACCGCAATGGCTCATCCTCCTCCGTTTTACTCTGTTGTGGTAGTATTGCGGCCCGGCGGCGGTTTATGCGTTTTTTGGAAAAAAGGGGCTTGACAAACCGCCCGCCCGCCTTTATACTGTAACAAATTAAATCGGCAAACCGATGAAGAAGAGGAGTAGTCCGGGAGCGGGCCACACAGCGAGCCGCGGTTGGTGGGAGCGGGGCAGGCAGCGTCCGGGCGAATGGGCTTCGGAGGGCACAGCGAACGGGAAACCCAGTAGCGCGCCGGGGACTCCGCCCGTTATCAGGGGAGCCTGTACTGACCGGTACGGGAAAGTGAGCGGGCGCGCAAGCGTCAATCCGGGTGGCACCGCAGAGGTTACGGCCTTTGTCCCAGAGAAAAATTTTTTCGGGGACAGGGGCTTTTTTGCTGCCCTTCTCCCCCAAAAGGAGTGTAGGAACATGACAAAGACCCCCCACAAGCTGTTTTTGACCGAAGACCAGATGCCCCGGCAGTGGTTCAACCTCCGGGCGGTGATGAAGGAGCAGCCCGACCCCATGCTCCACCCCGGCACCCTCCAGCCCGTGACCCAGGCCGACCTGGCCCCCATCTTCTGTGAGGAGCTGGCCCGGCAGGAGCTGGACAGCACCCACGCGTTCATCGACATTCCGGAGCAGGTGCTGGAAATCTATAAGATGTACCGCCCCTCCTCCCTCATCCGGGCCTACGATCTGGAGAAGGCCCTGGACACCCCCGCCAGAATCTACTTCAAGTATGAGGGCAACAACACCTCCGGCTCCCACAAGCTCAACTCCGCCGTACCCCAGGCTTACTATGCCAAGGCCCAGGGCCTGTCCGGCGTCACCACCGAGACCGGGGCCGGCCAGTGGGGCACCGCCCTCAGCGTGGCCTGCGCCTACTTTGACCTGTCCTGCGACGTGTATATGGTCAAGTGCTCCTATGAGCAGAAGCCCTTCCGCAAGGCCATGATGAATGTGTTCGGCGCCAATGTGACCCCCTCCCCCTCCATGCTCACGGAGGTGGGGCGGAAGATTCTGGCGGAAAACCCCGGCACCACCGGCAGCCTGGGCTGCGCCATTTCCGAGGCGGTGGAGGCCGCCGTGGGCAGCGCCGGCGGCAAGCGGTACGTGCTGGGCAGCGTGCTCAACCAGGTGCTCCTCCACCAGTCCATCATCGGTCTGGAGAGCAAGCTGGCCATGGAGATGCTGGGGGAGTATCCCGACATCGTGGTGGGCTGCGCCGGCGGCGGCTCCAACCTGGGCGGCCTCATCGCCCCCTTTGCCGCCGACAAGATTCAGGGCACTCACAACCCCCGCATTGTGGCGGTGGAGCCCGCCTCCTGCCCCTCCCTCACCCGGGGCAAATACGCCTACGACTTCTGCGACACCGGCAAGGTCACCCCCCTGGCCCGGATGTACACCCTGGGCAGCGGCTTCATCCCCGCCCCCAACCACGCCGGCGGCCTGCGGTATCACGGCATGAGCCCCGTCCTGTCCAAGCTGTACCACGACGGGTATATGGAGGCGGTGTCCTACGAGCAGTCCAAGGTCTTTGAGGCGGCGGTGTTCTTCGCCAAGCACGAGACCATCCTCCCCGCCCCCGAGTCCGCCCACGCCATCAAGGGCGCCATTGACGAGGCGCTGAAGTGCAGGGAGAGCGGCGAGGCCAAGACCATCCTCTTCGGCCTCACCGGCACCGGTTTCTTTGATATGGTGGCCTATGAGAACTACCTCAGCGGGAAGATGACCGACTATATTCCCACCGACGCCGATTTGCAGAAGGGCTTCGACTCCCTCCCGGATATTCCCCAAAACCAGGGGATTTGAGGAAACTTTCTGTTGCACATTCCCGCTTTGGTGGCTATAATAGGGGGGACTAAACGAAAAGAGGGTTTTTTGTCATGGAGTTCCGCGCCAATGAGGGAAAAAGCGTCAATATAGAGGTCAACGGAAAGACCTACGCCCGCCACGCCATCCACACCCACTTTGTCCAGGTGGGGGAGAGCTATGTGGATTTGGTGGAGAAATATGTCAAGCCCATCTGGCAGCCGGGGGACCTGCTCTCCTCCAGCGAGAAGATCATCGGCCTGTGCCAAAAGCGGGTGGTGTACAAGAAGGACATGAAGGTGGGCCGGCTGGCCCGGTTCCTGTCCCGGTTCGCCTCCCACTCCACCGCCGGTATCGGGGTGGACAGCCCCTACAAGATGCAGTTTGCCATCAACGAGCGGGGAGGCCTGTTCGTGCTCTGGGCCGCCTTCTGCGCCGGCATCGGCAAGCTGTTCGGCAAGCGGGGGGTCTTTTACGAGATGGTGGGTCAGGAGGTGTCCGGCCTGGACGGCTTCTATGACCACGAGTTCCAGGAGTATGGGGAGTTCGGCATCCGCATTCCGGAAAATCCCGGCAAGGTGTGCGACGAGATTGAGGCCGCCACCGGCGTGCAGGCCATGATCGTGGACGCCAACGACCTGAACGTGGAGATTCTGGGCAAGGCCTCCTCCATCACCCTGGATGAGGAGACCCTGAAGGGTCTCATCCGGGACAACCCGGCGGGGCAGTCCCGGGAGCTCACCCCCTTTATTCTCATCCGCCCGCTGGACTAACGCTGTTCTCACGCAAAACGCCCGCTTTTCAGCGGGCGTTTTGCTTTTTTCTCCCGATTTTCCCCCAAAATGGCCTTGTAATCCGGGAAAGCATCCCGTATAATGGATACTGCCCCGGTGCGCCGTGGGCGTAATGAAAGAAAAAGGGGTGCTTCCCATGGAACTGAAAAATTTTGACAATATCATCAGTCGGGTGCCCAAATTATCCGCCCCCCTGCGGGTGGTGCTGGCGGGCTCCGACGGCGAGAACATGCTCCAGGGCGTGTTCCAGGCCCAGAAGGAGGGCTTTGTGCAGCCCGTTCTGGTGGGCGACCGGGCCCGCACCATGGTCCAGCTGGAGAAGCTGGGGCTGGACAAGGAGCCCTATACCATGGTGGATACCCCTCCCGGACATAACGTAACCCAGGCCGCCATCGACATCATCCACTGCGGGGACGGCGACATCCTCATGCGGGGCAACCTGCCCACCCGGGACTTCCTCATGCCGGTGCTGGACAAGAAAAACGGCCTGCGCACCCAGCGGCTGATGAGCCACGTGTCCCTGGCCTCCATTCCGGAGTACCCCAAGCTGCTGGCCCTGTCGGACATGACGGTCATCGTCAACCCCAACCCCAGCCAGAAAAAGGCCATCATCAAGAACACCGCCGACGCCCTGAAGGCCTTCGGCTACGAGAATCCCAAGCTGGCCCTGATGGCTCTGGTGGAGAATGTCAACTTCCACATGCCCGACACCATTGAGGCCCAGCGGCTGGTCACCGAGCAGAAGCAGCACCCCTTCGCCGACTGCGAGCTGTGGGGCCCCATCGCCTACGATCTGATTATCTCCAAGGAGGCCTGCCGGCTGAAGCAGTACGACTGCCCCTGGGCCGGCGGCGGCTTTGACGGCATCATCGCCCAGGATCTGATTGCCGCCAACACCCTGGTGAAGAGCTGGCTCATCCACGCCCACGCCGTCACCTGCGGCGCCGTGGTGGGCGCCAAGGTGCCCATCGCCCTCACCTCCCGCTCCGCCAACGCGGAGGAGAGCTTCCTCTCCCTGGTGTTCTGCGCGGTGCTCAACGAGTGGCGCAAGACCCAGAATAACTGAGTTACATCCCAAACCGGCGGACGCCTGTTGGCGTCCGCCGGTTTTTTACGCCTAAACCCTGGCCGCCTGCGGGGGGGCGGGTTCCCGCCGCCCCCGGCGGGCGGCCGCCTTTACCCCCTCGCACACCGCCACCGGGGTCAGGGCCAGGCCCAGCACCGTCCCCCATTGGGCGGCGGTGAGGGGCACGGTGCCGAACACCAGCCGCAGGGGAGGCACCAGCAGCACCGCCAGTTGCATGGCAAGGCCCATGAGGAAGGCCCGGTTCATGGCCGGGTTGCTCCACAGGCCGATGTGGAAAAGGGAGGCGGTCTCGCTGCGCACGTCGAAGGCGTGGAAGAGCTGGGACAGGGTGAGGGCGGCAAAGGCCATGGTGTTGGCCGCTCCGGGTCCGGCCCCGGGCAGCACCGCCCACCCCAGCAGCCAGGCCGCCAGGGTGAGGGCCCCCACCATGGCCCCCTGCCAGGCCAGCCGGAAGGCGAAGCCCCCGGCGAAGAGGGAGGCGGAGGCGTCCCGGGGCGGCCGGGTCATAATTCCCTCCTCCGCCGGCTCCACCCCCAGGGCCAGGGCGGGGAGGGAGTCGGTGACCAGGTTGAGCCACAGCAGCTGCACCGGGGTGAGAGGCATCTGGGGAAAGCGGAGGGCGGTGGCGCAGAAGATGGTGAGAATCTCCCCGATGTTGCAGGAGAGCAGGTAGTGGATGGCCTTCTTGATGTTGGCGTAAATCCCCCGCCCCTCCTCCACGGCGGCCACAATGGTGGCAAAATTGTCGTCGGTGAGAATCATGTCCGCCGCCCCCTTGGCCACGTCGGTGCCGGTGCGGCCCATGGCGCAGCCGATGTCGGCGGCCTTGAGGGCGGGGGCGTCGTTTACCCCGTCCCCCGTCATGGCCACCACCTTGCCCCTGGCCTGCCAGGCCTGGATGATGCGCATCTTGTGCTCCGGAGACACCCGGGCGTAGACGGAAAACCGCTCCGCCTCCTCCTCCAGGGCCCGCTGGGGCAGGAAATCCAGGTCCTCGCCGGTAACGGCCAGGTCCCCCGGCCGGTAGATGCCCAGCTCCCGGGCCACCGCCACGGCGGTGAGCTTGTGGTCCCCGGTAATCATCACCGGCCGGATTCCGGCGGCAAAGCACTGCTCCACCGCCCGGCGGGCCTCGGGGCGGGGCGGGTCCATCAGGCCAATCAGACCCACAAAGGTGAGCTCCTGCTCCAGGGTGCGGCTGTTCCGCTCCCGGGGGAGGAATTCCAGCTCCCGGCAGGCCACCCCCAGCACCCGCAGGGCCCGGTCCGCCATGGCCTCGTTCCGGGCGTTCACCCACCGGCGCATTTCGGAGGAGAGGCGGCACCGGCCGGCCAGCACGTCGGGGGCCCCCTTGACCAGCACCCGCCAGCCCCCGCCCGGCCGGGCGTGGATGGTGGTCATCAGCTTGCGCCGGGAGTCAAAGGGCAGCTCTCCCTTCCGGGGATACTGGCTCTCCAGCTTGTTCTTGTCCAGCCCCGCCCGGGCCGCCGCCTCGACAAGGGCGGCCTCGGTGGGGTCGCCGGCGCATACCGGCTCCCGCCCCCGCCAGCGCAGCTCCGCGTCGGAGCACAGGGCCGCGATGGTGAGGGCCTCCTCCTCCCCGCCCTTCTCCAGGGTCCACACCTCGGTGACCGTCATTTTGTTCTGGGTCAGGGTGCCGGTCTTGTCCGAGCACACCACCCCGGCGCACCCCAGCGTCTCCACCGCCGGCAGCTTTTTCACAATGGCCCGGCGCTTGGCCATCCGCCCCACCCCCATGGCCAGCACAATGGTGACAATGGCGGGCAGGCCCTCGGGAATGGCGGCCACCGCCAGGCTGACCGCCGTGAGGAACATGTCCAGCAAATCCCTGCCCTGGAGAGCCCCCACCCCGAACATCACCCCGCACACGCACAGGCACACGAAGGACAGGGCGGCGGAAATCTCCCCCATCTTTTTTTGTAAAGGCGTTTTGCTTTCTCCCTTTTTCAGCAGAAGTCCGGCGATGCGCCCCACCTCCGTGTCCATGCCGGTGGCGGTGACCACGCAGCGGCACCGGCCCCGGGTGACCACGGTGGAGGCGGCCACCATATTCACCCGCTCGGCCAGGGGGGTATCCTCCGGCAGGGGGCCGGCGGCTTCCTTGGACACCGGGGCGGACTCCCCGGTGAGGGCACTCTCGTCGGTCTCCAGCCCCGCCGCCTCCAGGATGCGGCCGTCGGCGGGCACCAGGTCCCCCGCCTCCAGGCGGATGATGTCCCCGGGCACCAGGGCCTGGGCGTCCAGCCGCAGCTCCCGCCCCTCCCGCACCACCCGGGCCTGGGGGGCGGACATCTGCCGCAGGGCCTCCAGGGCCCGGCGGGCGCTGTCCTCCTGGCTCAGGGAGATGCAGGCGTTTACCGCCACAATCCCCAAAATGATGGCGGCGTCCAGCCAGTCCTCCCCGCCCCCGGCCCACAGGGACAGCCCCGCCGCCCCCAGCAGCACCAAAATCATGGGGTCCTTCAGCTGCCCCAGCAGCCGCAGGGGCAGGCTCCGCCGCCGGGCGCGCTCCAGCCGGTTGGGGCCGTACCGGGCCAGGCGGGCCTCCGCCTCCTGACGGCTCAGACCCCGGGCCTGGTCACTCCCCAGCTCCGTCAGGACTTGCCCGGCGCTCTGTCTGTGCCAGCTTGCCATGCATCCTTCCTCCTTGTCCATCCAGTTTTTTCCTGTGGACAAGTATAGCAAAACCCCCTGCCGGATGGAGGGGAAATCCGGCAGGGGGCAAAAAGAATGTTCAGCGGGTCTCTGTCAGGGCCCGGGCCAGGGCCCGAAGAAACACCAGGTTGCTGGGCCGGGCCGGAGGCAGGCCGCCCAGCAGGGCGGCATAGGCGGGGCTGGCGGCCTGGTGGAGCTTGGCCACCATGGCGCGGATGTTCTTCTCCACCACGGCGTAGCTGCTCCCCTCGGCGGCGATGGTGGGGGCGTAGGCCTGCTTGAGCAGGGCCTCCTCGTCCCGGGCCAGCACGGCGGCCGCCCGGGCGGCGGCGGACACCCCCCGGCCCCGGGCGCCCATCTCTTCCAGCAGCGCCTCCCCCCGGGCCGTCAGGGGCTGGAGGCACAGCCCCTCCAGCAGGAGGGGGATGCTGCAAAGGTTTAAGGGCTTGACCAGGTAATAGTCCGCCCCCAGGCTGAGGGTGTGACGGACAAGGGCGGGGGAGGCGGCCTGGGACACCACCACCACCAGGGGCCGCTCCTTCCGGCTCAGCTGCCCCAGGAAGGCCAGCCCGTCCAGGCCGGGCAGAATCAAATCCAGCAGCACCGCGTCGGGCCGCAGCCGCTCCACCAGCTCCAGGCCCTCCAGTCCATCGGCGGCCAGCCCGCACAGCTCCACGCCCTCCGCGCCGGAGAGGGCGGCGGACAGCAGGGCGCGGGCGGCGGGGTCGTCCTCCACCGCCAGCACGCGAATGGGCCGGGCCACCCCTACTCCTCCTCGTCCATGGCCTGCGCGGCCTGGAGCGCCAGCAGCAGCATCTGGGCGGCCAGCTCCCGGTTCAGGGGGGTGGTCTGCCGCAGGTGGCGCTCCAGCCGGTCCACCGCCGGGTTTTCCGGCAGGCTGCCGTAGGCCAGATACTCCATGCCGACCTCCAGCACCTGACTCAGCTCCACAAAAATGGCCATGGACATGCACTTTTTCCCCAGCTCAATGTCGCTGATATACTGGGGGCTGATATCCAGCCGCTCCGCCAGCTTCTCCCGGCTCAGCCCCAGGTCGGTCCGGCAGTTCCACACCCGCCGGCCCACCTGGGCCAGCCACGCTTTCCTTTTCTGCTCCTCCATTGTGCCTCCGTTCCCGCTGATGAAACTTTAGATATAGATTGACACAACTTTGGATTTTTACTATGTACAATCGTTGCGTTTTTCTCAACGATTGTTTTTTATCAAGAAGCCCGCCAAAAAAGCCGTCCGGCTTTTTTGGCGGGCTTCTGTCCTGCCGGGTCTGGGCGGGCTCAGGCGGCGGGGCTCTCCGCGGGGCTCTCGCCGGCGGCGGGGGACTCCGTCTCCGCCGCCGGGCTGGCGCTGGCCTGGGCCTCCGCCTCGGCCTCCGCTTCCGCCTGCTTCTCCTCCGCCCACTGCTGGGCCAGCTCCATCAGCTTGTCATAGAAGGCCTTGGGGTCCAGGGTATCATAGGCGCTGGCGGTCTCCACCTGGGCGTCCAGCATCCACTGGTCAATGCGCTGATTCATGGCGTAGTTGGGATACACCGCCCGGGTGTCCTCGTTGTCGGCGCTCTGGCCCAGCAGGATGTGGTAGCCGTAGTCGGTCTCCACCGGCTGGCTCAGCTCCCTCTCCCCCAGGGCGGCTCCCGCCTCCACAAAGGCGGTCATCAGGCTGCCGCTGCCGTCAATCATGGTGCCGTCGGAGAAGAAGGTGTAGCCCTGGGGGGCATAGAGCTCGTTGGTCTCCGGGTCCCGCCCGTCCTGGCTCTTCTCGTTCATGGCGGTCTCAAAGGCGGCCACCGGGTCCTCCGCTCCCTGGAGCTCCGCCAGCAGGGCGTCGGCCTGGGCCTTCACCTCCGCCTTCTGCTCGTCGGTGGCGGCGCCGCCGTCCTCATTCTCCGGGAACATCAGCAGGATGTGCTTGCAGCTGTATATGCCCTCGTTCTCAATCATCTCCCGGACGCCGGCATCGGTGGTGGCAATCTCCCCCTCCTCAATGTACTTGTCCTGGAGGTCGCTCACCAGCTGGGGAATCTCATAGGCCAGCTTCTGATAGGCCTCCCGGGAGATGCACTGCTGGTCCAGATACTCCTGGAAGGTGACGCCGTAGTACATCTCCAGCATGGCGCCCATGGAGTCCATCTCGGTCTCGATGCTCTCCAGCTCCTCCGCGCTGAGGGTGAGCCCCGCCTCATGGATCCGGCTCATGGCCACGGCATAGAGCTTGGTGTTCTCCAGGGCCAGCTCCTTCAGGTAGTCGGCGGTGGGGGTGCCGTCAATCTCCTCCTCCCAGGCGGTGTCGTCGGCCAGATAGCCGCTGTTCTTGGCCTGGGCAATGGCGCTGAGCAGCCAGTACAGGTACTCGTCGGCCACCACGTCCTCCCCGTCGGCGGTGAAGATGACCGTGTCCCGGGAAATGCCGGCGGTCTGATAGGCGATATCGTCCTCCGCCGCCGCGGGGGCGGGGGAATCCGAAGCCTCGGGCGTGGGGCTGGGGCTGGAGCAGCCGGCCAGCAGGCCCAGCAGCAGCGCACCGGCCAGCCCGGCGCACAGGCGCTTGTTCCAATTCATGGTTGCAAATCCTCCTTCTCGCATTCAGCAGGGTACAGTGTACACCATTTCCCCGGTTCAGGCAATAAAAACCGCCTTCCATTCACTGAAAATTCATATTTTCTCCGGCGGCGCGGTGGCCTCATAGTCCTCCACCAGCCTGCGGCCCAGCCGCAGCCCGTCCTCTCCCTTTTTCAGCCGCAGGGAGAGGTAGGGCTTCTCCCCGGCGGAGAAGAGCAGCCGGCTCCGGTACTTGTCCAGGCCGCACAGGGCGCTCACCCGCTGTAAGTCAAAGCCGTCCAGGTAAAAGTTCAGGTTGGCGCCCTTCTGCTCAATCTGGGAGATGCCGCTGCGGGCGGCGTCCGCCCGGAGAAGGGCCACTGAAATCAGGTTGTTCACCGGCCGGGGCGGGTCGCCGTAGCGGTCAATGAGCTCATCCACCACGTCGTCGGCGTCGGCCTGGCTGCGGATGGCGGCAATGCGGCGGTACAAATCCATCCGCTGCTCCGGGGAGGGGACGTACCGGTCCGGGATGGAGGCGGCCACGGTGAGGTCGGCGGCGCACTCGGTGGGCCGCTGGGGCTTCTCCCCCCGCTCCTCCAGCACCGCCTCCTCCAGCAGCTTGAGGTACATGTCATACCCCACGCTGAGCAGAAAGCCGCTCTGCTCGGGGCCCAGCACGTTGCCCGCCCCCCGGATTTCCAGATCCCGCATGGCGATTTTGAAGCCGGAGCCGAACTCGGCAAACTCCCGGATGGCCCCCAGCCGCTTGGCGGCCACCTCGGTGAGCACCTTCCCCCGGCGGTAGGTGAGGTAGGCGTAGGCCCGCCGGGTGGACCGGCCCACCCGGCCCCGGATCTGGTGGAGCTGGCTGAGGCCCATCTTGTCCGCGTCCTCGATGATGAGGGTGTTCACGTTGGCGATGTCGATGCCCGTCTCGATGATGGTGGTGCACACCAGCACGTCCACCTCGCCTTCGCTCATGCGGCCCATCACCTCGTTGAGCTCCTCCTGGCTCATCTTGCCGTGGGCCACCGCCACCTCCGCGTCCTCCCCCAGCAGCTCCTTGATGCGGGCAGCGGTGCGGGTGATGGTCTCCACCCGGTTGTGGAGGTAGTACACCTGGCCGCCCCGCTCCAGCTCCCGGCGGACGGCGTCCATCAGCACCCCCCAGTCGTGCTCCAGCACGTAGGTCTGCACCGGCTGGCGGTCCAGGGGAGGCTCCTCCAGGGTGGACATGTCCCGGATGCCGGAGAGGGCCATGTTCAGGGTGCGGGGGATGGGGGTGGCGGAGAGGGTGAGCACGTCCACCTGCCGGGAGAGCTCCTTCAGCTTCTCCTTGTGCTGCACGCCGAAGCGCTGCTCCTCGTCAATGACCAGCAGGCCCAGGTCCCTGAACTTCACGTCCTTCTGAAAGAGGCGGTGGGTGCCGATGAGCAGGTCAATCCGCCCGTCCTCCACCCGGCGGAGGGTGTCCTTCATCTGGGCGGGGGTGCGGAAGCGGCTCACCACGTCGATTTCCACCGGGTACTTGGCAAAGCGCTGCTTGGCGGTGAGGTAGTGCTGCCGGGCCAGCACGGTGGTGGGCACCAGGATGGCGG
>CALWOL010000025.1 GCA_944383135.1 uncultured Flavonifractor sp. | reverse complement strand
AGAGCACCCCTCCAAAAAGCTGGCGGGGGGCAAAATGGGCCGCATTGTGGATCGGTGTACCCACGTCAACCCCCAGCACCGGTACAAAAATGTGCTGCGGCTGATGGAGGCGCTGTGAGATGAGCGGCAGCGCTTGCCCCCACTGCGGCGCGTCCCTGCCGGCGCCGGCTTCCTTCTGCCCCCGCTGCGCCCGGAACCTCCGCCCCAGGCATCAGGTGACCGCCCCCGGCCACCGGTGGCGGAGGCGGCTGAAACGGGCCGTCCTGCTGGCCCTCCTGCTGCTGGCGGCGGCGGGTGTGTACGGCTTTATCACCCCCGACGTCCACGAGGCCTGGGGAGAGCTGACCTACGTGATGGACGGCAACGCCTACCGCCTGTCCGTCTCCTTCCGCACCAATGGCGCGCCGGAGGCGGAATACACCGTACAGGTGGAGGCGGGCGGGCGCTATGACCGGGCCGCCAAGCTGTTCATCACCCACGTGGACACCGGGGTGGACGCGGGACAGATGTTCAAGCAGCAGATTGCCTCTGTCTTTGTCCAGGTCACTCAGCCATCAGACAGTCCCTCCCCCGTCACCTGGCTTCAGCCGGAATATTCCGGCGATCCCGCCACCGATGGCCTGCTTCTCTCCGTGCTCAATTTCACCGGAGAGAGCCAGGGCCCGGCGGAGCTTGCATGGAGCATCCGGATGAAAAACGGGGATACCATTATCCTGCGCCAAAAGCTGGTATTTGAGCTGGTGGATGCCCTGCACTACTACCCGGAGGACTGGCCCATGGACACCATTGAGAACCTCCAGGCCCTGGTGGATTGGATTGAGGCGGAGATCCCCCTCCCCACGGCGGTGCATCTCCACCTGCCTCCGGTGGCCTATGAGGGGGGGCTTACCATTGACAAGCGCACCATCAGCCTCTACGGAAGCCTGGGCGAACAGAACATGCGCACCACCTTCCTGGAGCCGGTGGTGGTGGCGCCGGAGGAGGACCCCTTGGGCCGCATTGAAAACATTGATTTCCGGGGCAGTGGCTCCGGCACCGGCCTTACCCTGGCCGCCCAGTACCGGGTGGAAAACTGCGGCTTCACCGGCTGGGACACCGGGCTGCTGGTGGGGGGCGAGGACTGGGCGGACCCGGTGGGCTGCTGGTTTGAGGACAACGGCACAGGCTTCCGCTTTGACAGCAGCGGGGACTACTTCAACTATACCAGCTTTTACGGCAACACCTTCCTCCGCAACGGCATCGCCGTGGATCTGGTTCAGGTACCCGGCAGCAAGTCCATTGCCTTCCGCAGCTGCCGCTTTACCGAAAATGACAACAATATCCGCAACCCCACCCAACACCCCATTGACATTTCTTATGCCACCTTTACATGAAAGGAAGAATCCTGATGGAGCAGCGCTGTCCCCACTGCGGCACTTCCCTGCCGGAGGGTGCCTCCTTCTGTCCCCACTGCGCCCAGAGCGTCCGGGCGCGGGAGGCTCCGAAGATTCCCTTCTGCCTGCGGCGGAAGCGGCTTATCCTGGCGCTGATTCTGCTCCTGGCAGCGGCCGCCGCGGGGGGCTGGCTTCTGCTGAGCAGGCCCCCGGCCGGCCTCCCCGCCGGAAAAATCACCCCGGTGCTGCTGGAGGAGGGGGCGGACGGCAAGGTCACCGTCACCCCTGACTTGCTGCGGGAATACTTCCCCATGCTCACCGGCATCAACTTCAGCACCACCGCCCAGACCAGCGACAATCTTGACGACTATCTCATAGAGAATTACCAGATGGCCGCTCTGGTTGCCTCCCGGGGGGCCTACGGCACCGATGAGGAGTGGGGACAGTTCGATACCCGCAGCAGCGGTACCCGCCTGTGCCTGCTGATTTTCGACCGCAACACCCACCTGATGGGCTACTTCATCGGGGAGCCTCTTCACGTTGCTGAGGGTCAGTGGCAGCTCGATGTGGTGTCCTGCGACTACGACTTCACCCGTCTGTATGAGGAACAGCTGGCGGCCTTCGAGGCGGGGTGGGAGGAGACCTTTTCCGTCTATATTCCGCCGGAGGACCTGGAAGAGGCAGGGGCGGTGTGGTTTATCAGCGGCTACAACACCGGAAAGGGTCCGGTGCTGCGGGAGGACGACGCCCAGCTCTACCACCTGTGGGCCATGCTGAACTCCCCGGAGCCGGAGCGTCAGTGCCGGGAAATCCAGCGGCTGGAGGAATTTCTGCCCAATGAGGGCAGGTGGCGGTGCTACCTGCTGCTGGACCGGGACTACAACCTGCTGGGCTACACCATGCTGGATTTTCAGGGAAACGGAGGGTAAGACATGGCGCAGCGCAGAGGCGCTTCAGACCCTCATCGACACCATCGGCAGCCAGGCGGAGCCCATGTCCGCGGCCAGCCTCTGGAGCTGTCCCAGGCACTCTTTCAGTAAAGGAGAAACTCAGGTATGGATTACAAATGTCCCCACTGCGGCGCCTCTCTCCCGGAGGGTGCCTCCTTCTGCCCCCACTGCACCCGGACGGTCCATCCCCGGAAGGAGGCCGGCAGGCCCCGCCCTCTGCGGAAAAAGCTGCTGCTGGGTCTGCTGGTTCTGGCCGTTGTGCTGGCGGTCATCGGCGCCGTATTGTGGTGCAACCGCCCCTACGAGCCCCAGGAATACGACGGAGTGGGGGAAGTATATTATGCGTACGGGGACAAGACCTATCAGCTGCTGGTGGCCTGGCCCAACGACCGCTGCGCCCCCGCCCCCGACATCTACCAGCAGGGCGCGCCGGACGAGCAGTATCGCTGGCCCTCCCGGTGGTATGTCAACGACGCCGTCAACGGCACCGACGCCTGGGAAGAATTTGAGGCTCTGGTGGAGGCGGTCACCGTGGAGGTCATCCAGGATGAAACCGCCGCCGATGAACTGATTGCCGGCCAGCCCAGTCATCGGGAGGACTACTCCCCCGACGCCGCCATGGTGTCCTCCCTGGATTTCACCGGCTATTCCGGCGAGCCTCAGGTGGTGTGGACGGTCCAGATGAAAAACGGGGACGTGATTCGCGTCCGGCAGAATATCCATATCACCCCCATCCTCACCCATGAGTACCACTGGGAGGACTACCCCATGGACACCCTGGAGGAGCTGCAAAGCCTGATGAAGGATATCGCGGCGGAGGTCAGCCCCTCTGACGAGGTGCTCCTCTACCTGCCGCCGGTAACCTACGAGGGGGAGCTGACCCTGACCCGCTCCTACGAGTTCCACGGCTGCACCGACGGCAGCGGACGCACCACCCTAAAGGGCTCCGTCCTGATCGGGGACGGGAACTACTCCTGGATCAACTACTTCTATGACATGGACTTTGTGGGGGACGGTACCAACACCGGCATTACCGCCCCCGTCAAGGCCTGGGCCATTGGCTGCACCTTTACCGGGTATCAGACCGGCCTGCTGACCCAGGGCGGCGCCTGGGTGAACGTCACGGAATGCACCTTTACCGGCAACGAGGTGGGGCTGCTCTACAACAGCACCGGCCAGTCCGCCTCCGACGACCGTTTCTTTGACAACATCTTCACGGACAACGGCACCGCCGTGCTGCTGATGAACGTGCCCACCGACCTGACGCTGTATTTCGACGGCAGCACCTTCTCCGGAAACGGCACCGATATTGATAACCAGTGCGGCCATCCCATCGACGTCTCCAACGCCCTCTTTTCCTGACAGAAAAACGCGGGGTACGGCATTTTGCCGTACCCCGCGTTCTCTGATGCTCAGAAATCGTAGCGGTAGATTTTTTCCATCACGCCGCCCCCCTCGGGGGCTCTCTCCACAAACTGCCACCCCAGCTTCTCATAGTAGTTGTCCAGCTTGGTGATGAGGTAGAGGCAGGAATACCGGCCCAGGGCGCGCACCGCCTCGATGCTGGCCCGCTGCAGCTGCTGGCCGATGTGCAGGTTGCGGTACTCCGGCTTCACATACAGCGTGGCCATCCAGGGGGACAAATCCTGCCTGGTCTTTAAGTCGTTGAGCCACAGGGAGACCACGCCCACCGGCTTCCCCTCCCGAACCGCCGCCAGAGTCTGGGGCACCGTGTCCCTCTGGGAGGCATATTTGGTGCGGTAGACAATCTCCTCCAGGGTGTATCCGTCGGCCTTGGCCCACTCCAGCCACAGCCAGCGGGATACCTCCTCCAAATACTCCGGCGCGTCCGCCAGATTGACAATCCTGGTCTCGCCTTCCACAGCGTCAGCCCCTTTCCGTCGTTGTGCTGTCTCCATTATAGGGGCTCTCTCCGGCCCCGTCAAGGGCCCGGCGTCTCAGCTGCGCGCCGCACGGTAGAGGGGCCGGTACCCCTCCTCCGTCACCGCCACGGCCTGCTCCAGCTCCTCCGGCCAGCGCTCCGTGGGGCAGGGCACGTCGCTCTCATACCGCACGCAGGTGCCGCAGCTGCTGCTCAAATCCCGGGGAACGGGCATCAGCCGGGCGGGCGCCCCCCGCCGGTCGCAGGCCTTTTTAAAGCGCATGGCGCCGAAGTGGGAGTAAAAGGTGGCGATACAGACCATCTCACTTGGTCAGGGTCAGGGTGTAGGTGCCGTTCTCCTCCGCCACCGCCACCCGGCAGCCCTGGTGCTGGGCGTAGCGGGTCACATTCTCCCGGGCGGTGGGATTGTCCACCAGCACCTGGCAGGGCAGCTCCCCCGCCGTCACCGCCTTACGGGTCAGAATGACAGGCTCGGGGCAGGAAAGGCCCCTGGCATCCAGTGTTTTCATCGTGATTCTCCTCTCTTCTTGCCAAAGGTATTGCAGCAGGCAATCACCGCCACCACGGCGATGCCGATGAGCACCGCCAGCTTGCCGTTGGCCGTGGGGCCCTCCCCGCTGGAGGCCAGGCCAAAGTTGTGGGCGAAGGCGGCGCCCGCCACCAGGCCGATGACGGTGATGGCGCTGTCGGTATTGCCCTCACCGGCCAGCACCAGCTGGCGCAGGGGGCAGCCCCCCAGCAGCACGCAACCAAAGCCCACCAGCAGCATACCCAGGGCGTTCCACAGCCCGTCGGTGTGGGCCACGGCCTGACCGGTCAGGCCCAGCTTGAAGTAGACGCTGGGGGTGGCTCCCGTCAGAATCAGGTTGCACACCAGGGCGCTGGCCAGGATGGCCACAAAGCCGGCCAGCAGCTTCCACTCCCGGAAGAGCACCACGTCCCGGATGCCCCCCACCATGCACAGCCGGGTGCGCTGGGCCAGAGCCCCCACCACCAGGCCGGCAATCAGGCTTACCGCCACCGCCGCGTGCTGGGCGCCGGGTCCGCCGCCGGCCTCGGTGAAGTGGATAAACGCGGGGGCCGCAAGGAGCAGCACCAGCAGCACCACCTGGACGATGGGCAGAACATTCCCCTCCAGGGCGGGCAGGCGGTAGGTGCGGCCCAGGGAATAGCCCCGGGTGAGGAAAAACACGCCGATCAGAATCCCGCACACAAAGCCCACCAGGCCAAACACCGCGTTCAGGTCGCCTCCCGCCAGCCGCAGAATCATGCGGAAGGGGCAGCCCAGGAACATCAGGCAGCCGATCATCACAAAGAAGCCCAGCACAAAGCGGGTGACCGGGGCGCTGCCCCCCTTGGAGCCGAACTCCTTCCGCACGTTGGCCAGTACGAAGCTGCCCAGCACCAGGCCGATGATTTCCGGACGGATGTACTGCACGTTGGCCGCGCTGTGCAGTCCCAGGGCCCCCGCGGTGTCCCGCAGGAAGCAGGCGATGCAGAAGCCCATGTTCAGGGGATTGCCCAGCACCACCAGCACCGCCGCGATGACGCCGATGACCAGCCCGGCCAGGATAATCCCCGCCTTTTCCCGTTTTACCTCCATAGCTCTCTCCTCCTATGTGTTGCTTACGATGTGAGTATACCGGAGGTTTGCAGGGATTTCCAATAGTAAGTATTGATATATTTAATCATTCTATTTGAAATTTTAATGATAATGGGATACAATCATCCCAAAGGAGGCTGAAGTATGGACGCCATTTATCTGGACAACGCCTGCACCTCCTTCCCCAAGCCGGACGTGGTGGCCCAGGCCATGTACACCTACCTGTGCCAGGTGGGGAGCAACGTGAACCGGGGCTGCTATCAGCGGGCCTACGGGGTGGAGGAGCGGGTATACGAGACGCGGCAGCTGCTGTGCGAGCTGTTCGGCGGAGACGATCTCCGCAACGTGGTGTTTACCAAGAACGTCACGGAGAGCCTGAACGTACTGCTCAAGGGGTTTCTGAAGCCGAGGGACCATGTGCTGGTGTCCTCCATGGAGCACAACGCGGTGATGCGGCCCCTGGTGCAGCTGGAAAAGCAAGGGGTGGCCTTTACCCGGATACCCTGCGACGGGACGGGGGCCCTGGATCTCTCCGCCCTGCCGGGCTGCCTGCGGCCCAACACCCGGGCGGTGGTGATGACCCACGCCAGCAATGTGTGCGGCACCATGCTGCCCCTTGCCGCCGTGGGGGAATTCTGCGCCGCCCACGGGCTGCGCTTCTTCGTGGACGGGGCCCAGACCGGCGGGGTATTCCCCAGCCACATGGGGGAAATGCACATCGACGCCCTGGCCTTCACCGGTCACAAGGGGCTGCTGGGTCCCCAGGGCACCGGCGGCTTCCTGCTGCGGAGCGGGCTGGAGGAGGAGTTGGAGCCCCTGCTCTCCGGGGGCACCGGCAGCGTCAGCCACCTGGAGGAGCTGCCCGACTTTCTGCCCGACCGCTTTGAGCCGGGTACGCCCAATCTGCCCGGCATTCTGGGGCTCCACGCCGCCCTGCTCTGGCTGAAAGAAACCGGCATGGAGTCCATCCGGGCCCATGAGCTGGCCCTCACCCGCCGGTTCCTGGACGGCTTGCGGGCTTTGCAGGCGGCGGGGCTGCCCCTGGGCATTGTGGGCCGGCTGGATACGGAAAACCGCACGGGAGCGGTGTCCGTCCAGACCCTGGACCGGGACATGGCGGAGGTAGCCGCCCGGCTGGACGAGGCATACGGCATCATGGTCCGGGTGGGGCTCCACTGCGCCCCCTCCGCCCACAAGACCCTGGGCACCTATCCCGCCGGCACCATCCGCTTTTCCTTCGGCTGGCACAATACGCAGGCGGAAATCGACCGCACTCTGGAGGCACTGGCACACATTCTGAAGGAGCGGCCCGGCCTATGGACATGAAGCAGCTGCAGTCCTTCGCGGCGGTGGTGGAGTACCGCAGCTTTACCAAGGCGGCGGAAAAGCTCTACATCTCCCAGCCCACCATCAGCACCCACATCCGCCTGCTGGAGGAGGAGCTGCGCTCCTGCCTCATCATCCGCAGCAAGCGGGGGGTGGAAATTACCCCCCGGGGGCAGGAGCTGTACGCCTGCGCCCGGGACATTCTCAGCCTGCGGGACAGCCTGCTCCGCCGCTGGACGGAGGAGCAGAGCCACATCATCCAGCTGGGGGCCTCCACCATCCCCTCCGCCTACATTCTGCCGGAAATCCTGCCGGAGTACGGGCGCATCCATCCGGAGGTCTACTTCACCATCCACCAGAGCGACAGCCAGGGAGTGGCCGACGGTATCCTCAACGGCAGCTTCGATGTGGGCCTGGCGGGTATGGATTTGGAGCATGAGCAGCTGACCTGCGTGCCCTTCTACCAGGACCGCATGGTGCTCATCACGCCGGTGACCCCCCGCTTTCTGGCCCTGAAGGAGGCGCCGGAGGCGCCTCTGGACAGTCTGCTGGAGGCGCCCATCATCCTCCGGGAGCAGGGCAGCGGCAGCCGGAAAAGCGCCGAGCGCTTTCTGGAGAGCGTGGGCATCCAGGAGGAGTCCCTGAACGTCACCGCCCGCATCAACGACCAGGAATCCATTAAAAATCTGGTGGCCGGCGGGCTGGGGGTGTCCATTCTCTCGGAGCGGGCCGCCCGCAATTTTGTCCAGGAAAAGCGGGTGCTGCTCTTCGAGCTGCCGGAGGCCGCCTCCCGCAGGTATCTCTACCTCATTTTCCGGAAAAATTATGTGCTCAAGACTTATATCCAGGCCTTCTGCGACTATATCAGGAAGTACTATGCCCCCACCCTGGCCCGGGCACAGTAAAGGGCCGGAGCGTCCCCGCGGGATGCTCCGGCCCTTTCTTTGCCCTCAACGGAACCAGATGTCCATATCATATTTAAAGGTGCGGTAATTCTGCATGGTGCACTCATAGGCGTATTCCCGGATGAGCACCCCGTCGGCGTCGTACTCCCCGAACACCATGGCCACGCCGCTGTTTACCACCCAGTTGCCCTGACTGCCGCAGAGGGAGCCGTTGGACACGATGCTGGAGTAGGGCACGTCAAAGCTGCGCTCCAGAGAGAAGGTGCGGTTGTTTTCATCTATGCGGTAGATGAATACCTGGCTGGTCTCCTCCCCCTCCTGGTACAGGCCGGTGCCCACGCTGTCCGCCACCTCCATGGTAAAGTCCCGGCTGTTCAGGGACCAGTAGTTGTTGTTGTACAGGGACAGATAGTAGACGCCCGCCTCCTCCCCGTCGGCGTAGTACTCCACACAGTGCTGGCCATATTGGGGCACAAAATCCCCCTCCTGGGTCAGACAGGCATCGGCGTAGGGGGTGTCCGCCCAGAAACGCTGGTCCCCCGCCAGCCAATCCAGCTCCGGGTCGGTGTGCAGATTCTTTATCTTGAGGATGGTGGAGGTCTCCCGGGAGGAGAGGATGAGGCTGTCCCCCTCCGGCAGATATTGCAGGCTGTTGAGGTGAATCCAGTCCCACTCCCCCGCCTGCCAGAAAAAGTCGTCGGTGGCGCCCACCTTCCGGGTGAGCGTAAAATAGGGCTCCAGCAGCTGGCTGAAATCAATCAGCTGGGTCACCTGGCCGCTCTCCAGATCGATGGACAGCAGCCGATCCTCCACCCGCTCGTGGTCCCGCTCCTCGGCCAGGGCCAGCAGCTCCCCGTCCCGGCCGAAGCCAATATCGTGGTGCAAATCATAGTCGCCCAGCTCATAGAGCGCGGTCACCTGCCCCAGGCCGTTGATGCGGGCCAGTTTGGAGGAGGACACGCAGGTCAGGATTTCATCCGCCAGGAAGAGCAGGCGGTCAAAGCCGTAGCCCTCCAGCACCATCTCATAGCGCAGGACGCCCGCGTCGTCATAGAAAAATCCATAGCCCAGATAGCCGTTGACCCGCATCATGGTAAACAGGCCCTCCGCCTGCTCCGCCTCCGACGGGCCGTCGGTGACCTCCAGCCGGGTGGCATAGCCCGAGCTGCTCTCCGGCATTTCCACCACAAAGCGCACCACCTGACGGACATTGCCCCAGCTGCCCTTCATGGTCAGCGTAACCTGGTTGGTCTCTCCCGGCACCAGACCGATTATCTGGAATTCGTGGGTTTTGGTGTATTCCCGCCCGGAGCTGTCGGCGGCGTCGGCGGAAAAGGGCGGAATCTCTTCCCCGTCCACAGACACCGTATAGCTGACCGAGGTGGCCAAGTCCGTTTCAAAGTATAAATACAGGCCGTTGCTCCCCGTGCCGAAGGGGTTGAGCACCGCCAGGGGCTGTGTGGCCGTCCACGACATGCCCTGGGAGTGTTTTAAATGCTCCAGCACACCGGCCAGGCGTTCCTGTACCTCCAGGTCATAATAGCTGAAGCCCTCCTCCTCAATATCCCGGGGAATCAGTTGGAACGCCCGCAGGCCCTCCCCCAGCTCCGCCTCCGCCAGGTCCACCTGCCACTCGTCCAGCCCGGCGATGATGTCCCCGGCCTCCATGGTCCAGTCGGTGCGCACGGCGTGCTCCTGCTCCGTAAACGCCTTGGACACCAGCAGCACCGCCACGGGAATCAGGACGGCCAGAATCACCCCGGCCAGCAGGACAATCAGCCCGATTTTCTTCCAGTTCTTCTTTGATTCTGTACGGTTTGACGCCATGTTCCTCGCCTCGTTTTATCTTTCTTATGGTTCAAAAAAACGCAATGGCTATCAAAAGTACGCCCAGCACGGTGAGGATCATCCCCGTCAGCCGGTTGAGCAGCAGCGCCTCTGCCCGGGTGGCGATTTTGGCGGCAATCTGCGCCCAGAGCAGGGTAAAGACCACGCACATCACCAGCAGGCCCAGGCTGGGCATACTGCCCAGGGCAAAGTGGCTCACCGCGCCGGTCAGCGCGGAAAAGGTCATAACAAATACGCTGGTCCCCACGGCGGTTTTCAGCTCGTAGTTCAGCACCACCGTCAGCACCATCAGCATCATCATCCCGCCCCCTGCTCCAAAAAAGCCGCAGATGAGGCCGATGCAGGCGCCGCCCACGGCGCCCTTGACAAACTGGATGGCCCGGCCGCTCCCATGCAGGGCACGGTTGGGCGAGGTGACCGGAAAAAAGAGAAAACGCAGGCCCAGCACCAGCGTCATCAAAACGGAAAATCCGCCCAGAGTGCTGTTGGGCACCATAGTGGACAGCCAGCTGCCCACCAAGGTCATGCTCAGCACTCCGCACATCATCACGATTCCGTTCCGGATGTCGATGGCGCCGCTTTTGGCGTAAGTATAGGCGCTCACCGCGCTGGCCAGTACGTCGCTGGCCAGTGCCACCGCGATGGCGTCATAGGCCGGCACGTCCAGAAAGGTAATCAGCATGGGACTGATCACCGTAGCCGCGCTCATCCCGGCAAAGCCGGTGCCCAGCCCCGCGCCCGCCCCGGCCAGAAAGCAAATGAAAATTTGAAACCAGAGGTCGCCCAAAATCGCATCTTCTCCTTTGATCAGTCGCACCTGTTTTATGCTAGCAGAAATCGGCGCATTTCTCAACAGTTTCCTGCGAAAGAAGCAAAAAAGTATTTTTAATGCCTGGGCGGAATTACCTTCCGCCGAGGATTTGAATAATCCCAGATATTCAAAAAGAAACACCAGCCTGTTGGCTGGTGTTTCTTCAGTCTGTCGAAAAAGTCCAGCATAAGCTGGGCTTTTTCGTTCATAAGAGGTAAAATAAGTAGCAGGTGGTGAGAAAGATGCTGGAACGCGGGAAAATGGATCGTAACGTAATCGAGATGGTTGG
>CALWOL010000024.1 GCA_944383135.1 uncultured Flavonifractor sp. | reverse complement strand
CGGACTGGAGGATGACCTCCACGCCCTCGGGCAGGTAAGCGGGAACCATGGTGGGCAGGCCGATGCCCAGGTTGACCACGTCGCCGTCCTTCAGCTCCTGCGCCACACGCTTGGCGATAAAGCCCTTGATCTCAGACTTTTCCATTACGCATTCCCTCCATCCACGATGTAGTTGACAAAGGCGCCGGAGGTGACCACGTTCTCGGGCTCGATGTCGCCGATCTCCACCAGGTTGTCCGCCTCGGCAATAACCACGTCAGCGGCGGTGGCCATTACAATGTTGAAGTTGCGGGTGGTGCCCTTGTACCAGATGTTGCCGAACTTATCAATGGTGTGGCCGTTGATGATGGCAAAGTCGGCACGGACGGGCTGCATCAGCAGGTACTCCTTGCCGTTGATGGTCTGCTTGCCCATGCACAGGGGGGAGTCCTCCACGATGGTGCCCACGCCGGTGGGGGTGAGCACGCCGCCCAGACCGGCGCCGCCGGCCCGGATCATCTCAGCCAGGGAGCCCTGGGGGACCAGGTCCACCTGCAGGGTCTTTTCCACCATGCCCTGGGTGCCCACGTCGGGGGTCATGCCCACGTGGGTGGCGATGACCCGCTTGACCTGGTGATTGTGCACCAGCTTGGCCATGCCGTAGAACTCCTCGCCGTTGGGGCCGGTAGCCATGCCGCAGTCGTTGCCGATGATGGTCAGGTCCTTGGTGCCCTTCTTGGCCAGAGCCTCAATAATCTTATGGGCGCTGCCGCAGCCCAGGAAGCCGCCGAACATAATGCTGGCGCCGTCGGGAATCATGTTGACGGCTTCCTCGATGGAAATTACTTTATTCCGCACGATTGTTACCCTCCTGTATATAAATTAGGGGATGTCCACCTTGTGATTATTTTAACACTTTTCAAAGATGGTGGCAACACCCATGCCGCCGCCGATGCACAGGGTGGCCAGGCCCTTCTTGGCCTCGGGCCGCTTGGCCATCTCGTGGAGCAGGGTGACAATGATGCGGGCGCCGGAGCAGCCCACGGGGTGGCCGATGGCGATGGCGCCGCCGTTGACGTTGACCTTGCTCATGTCGAAGCCCAGCTCCCGGGCCACGGCGATGGACTGGGCGGCAAAGGCCTCGTTGGCCTCCACCAGGTCCATGTCATTGATGGTCAGGCCGGCCTTCTCCATGGCCTGGCGGGAGGCGGGCACGGGACCCACGCCCATGATCTTGGGGTCCACGCCGCCCTGGCCCCAGCTCACCAGCTTGGCCATGGGCTTCAGGCCGTACTTGGCAACAGCCTCGCCGCTGGCCAGCACGATGGCGGCGGCGCCGTCGTTGATGCCGGAGGCCTGGCCGGCGGTCACCCGCTGGACATGCTTCTTGGCGTCGGCCTCGTGGACCTGGGAGGGCTCAAAGGTGTGGACAATCTCATCCTCCACGCCCTCGGGGCCGCAGGGGAAGGCGCCCTTCAGCTTGGCCAGGCCCTCCAGCGTGGTGCCGGCCCGGGGGAACTCGTCCACCTTGAACTCCACCATTTCCTTCTTCTTCTTAATCATCACGGGGACGATCTCATCGTCAAACTTGCCGGCCTTCTGGGCGGCCTCGGTCTTCTGCTGGGAGGAGGCGCCGAAGGCGTCCAGCTCTTCCCGGGTGATGCCCCACACGTCGCAGATGTTCTCGGCGGTGGTGCCCATGTGGTAGTTGTTGTAGGCGTCCCACAGGCCGTCCTTGATCATGGTGTCCACAACCTTCTTGTCCCCCATGCGGGCGCCCCAGCGCTCGTTGGGCAGGGCAAAGGGAGCGGCGGACATGTTCTCGGTGCCGCCGGCCACGATGACCTCGGCATCGCCGGACAGGATGGCCCGGGCGCCCTCAATCACAGTCTTCATGCCGGAGCCGCACACCATACCCACAGTGTAGGAGGGCACGGAATAGGGGATACCGGCCTTCACGCTGACCTGACGGGCCACGTTCTGGCCCAGACTGCCGGTGAGCACGCAGCCGAACATGACCTCGTCCACCTGCTCGGGCTTCACGCCGGCGCGGTTCAGGGCTTCCTTCACCACCACGGCGCCCAGGTCCACGGCGGGCACGTCCTTCAGGCTGCCGCCGAAGGAGCCGACAGCGGTACGGCAGCAGTTGACAACATAGACTTCTTTCATGTACATAGACCTCCAGATATTTTTTTGAATTTTCCCATGCAAAAACACCCTTCAATCAAGATTATACCTCTGCGTTTAAAAAAAATCAACTGCGGCCCCGGGGGATTATTGGCTATTCTTTTCATAGTTCCGCCAAATCTTTTAACAATTTTGACGAATCCCATGAAAATGAGGAAAAGGCCCCGGAGCCGGGGGCTCCGGGGCCTTTTTGCGGGCGGGAATTCAGGAGGCGGAGAAGGAGCAGTCCGCCATCTTGGGCACACAGTCCTCGTCCATCACGAAGAGCTTGAGGGTGACGGCCTGGCCGTATTCCGCGAAGCTCAGACTGGTGGTAAAGCTGCCGTCGGCAAAGCGCACCGGCACCTGCACCAGGTCCACCAGCATCCCCTGGGCGTTATAGAGGGCGCCCAGCATGCTGATTTCCTTGTAGGACACATACTCGCCCACCAGGGTGATGCGCACCGGCTGGCCGGACTTCACACCGGACAGGATGGCCTCCTCCGAGCTGCCGGAGGCGGTGTACACCGCGGCGGCGGCGGCCTCAGGCTTGGTGCCGCCCACGGGCTCAATACGCTCCACGGCGAAGCCGAATCTGCGGATGCCGTAGTCGGCAAGGGAGGGCATCACGATCGTCAGGGTGTCGCCGTCAAGTTCCAGCGTCTTTCCGGCCAGGGAAGAGGAATCGTAGCTGCGGCCGTTGACCAGCAGGGTGGTGTCCGTACGGTCGGAGAACACCACATACAGGCCGGTAGCGCCGGGGTAGGTATAGGTATAGGTGGTGGATTCCGGGTTGCCGGTAAAGCCGTGGCCGCTCTGCAGCACAAAGTCCTCGTTGCCCGTATCCCACAGGATGGGGGTGAAGTCCACCACGTTGACCGCGCCGCCGTAGGGGACGGTATACACCTCGGCCTTGTCGGCGCCCACCACGGAGCCGTCGGGGTTGACATAGTGCCAGTTGGTGTCGATGAGGTCGCTCTCAACGTAGGAGTAGTAAATCAGCTTGTAGGAGCTGCCCTCGTCCAGGCCGGCCAGGCTGTAAGTGCTGTACCAGCGGCCGTCTTCGTCCTGCTGGCCCATGCCGGGGCCGATGAGGACCTCTACGGCCGTGGGGCTCATGTCCTGGGTGGAGAGGTCGCTCTGCACCTGATAGTCCACCACGATGGTCATGTTTTCCGTCAGTTCCTCGGGGCAGTAGATTTTGCCGGCGGCGAAGGGCTGGACGGTCAGGGGGGTGAAGGTGTGGACGAGGGAGCCGGCCAGGGAAAAGGTGCCCGCCAGAGAGACATCGGTGGTCAGGCTGCCGTCGGCACACAGGTAGACATTTCTGCCGGAGAGGATACTGGAGCTGTTGTAAGTGTTGTAGTACAGCTGATACTCCTCCGCGGTCTCCGTGGTGGGGAGGGCGATGGAGAAGTCGGCGCTGTCCTCGTTGGAGCTCATGTAGGCCGAGCCGTTGTAGGAATACGTGGAGTACTCTCCCCGCTTCACCAATA